>JANNYX010000527.1:0-6991 GCA_031410295.1 Rhodoferax sp. | reverse complement strand
ACCCATTGCAACTGGGCCAACACCTGCCAGTCGCCCCGGCTCATCACCAGCAACACACCTGCAATCGACATCACCGCGCCCAGCACCTGGCGCGGCGTGATGGTCTGGCCAAAAAACAGTCTTCCAATGGCCAACATGAAGACCGGCGCGCTGGCGGCAACCAGGGTCACGTTCAGCGGGGTGGAGGTTTTCAAAGCCATGTACTGAAAGCAGTTGTACAGGCCCATCCCCAAGAGCCCCAAGAGCGCATAGCGCCGCCAATACAGGCGCAAGAGCGGCCAGAAGCTGCTGGAAGGTTTCAGCAAGGCCAGGCTGAAGGGCGCCAGCAGAAAAAATGCCACCAGCCAGCGCATGAAATTCAGCGTGATGGGCGAGATCAGGCCGGTGGCCATGCGGCCCACCACGGCGTTACCGGCCCACATCAGGGGCGGAACCAGCAAGAGCGTGGCGGTGCCCAGGGTGAGGCGTTGGGAGTTCATGTGTGCGACACTTTATTCCATTCCCAAATCATCCGTGAACGTCGTTGTGCCTCCTAGCCGATGCTTGCGCACTGTCGTTGTCGGCACGCCTACTTCACGAATGATTTGGAAATGGAATTACCGCGCTAATTTACCCAACAAACCCACAGGACACACCCATGAGCAAAGCAGTCGTCATCGAGAAAAACGGCGGACCGGAAGAAATGAAAATCGTCGACGTGCAAGTCGGCGAGCCCGGCCCCGGCGAGATCCGCATCCGCCACAAAGCCATTGGCCTGAACTTCATTGACGTGTACCAAAGGAGCGGCCTGTACACCCTGCCGATGCCTTTGAAACTGGGTATGGAAGCTTCGGGTGTGGTCGAAGCCGTGGGCGCAGGTGTGACGCACCTGAAGGTAGGCGACCGCGCTGCTTACGCCGCCAACCCGCCCGGAAGTTACAGCGAAGTGCGGGTGATGCCAGCCAAAAACGTTTGCAAACTGCCCGATGCAATTTCGTTTGAAACCGGCGCGGCGATGATGCTCAAGGGCATGACAGCGCAGTACCTGCTCAAGCGCACGCTGCCGGTGGAGGGCCTGCAGGCGGGCGATTTCGTGCTGTTCCACGCGGCGGCCGGCGGTGTGGGTTTGATCGCCTGCCAATGGGCCAAGGCTTTGGGCTACCAGCTCATCGGCACAGCGGGTTCTGATGCCAAATGCGCGCTGGCCAAAGAACACGGTGCGGCGCACGTCATCAATTATGCGAAGGAAGACTTCGCCGCCCGGGTGAAGGAAATCACCGGTGGCAAAGGTGTGAAAGTGGTGTACGACTCGGTCGGCAAAGACACCTGGGACAAGTCGCTCGATTGCCTACGGCCCTTCGGCTTGATGGCGAGTTTTGGCAACGCGTCGGGGCCAGTGGCGCCCTTCGCACCCGGTATGCTGGGCGCCAAGGGTTCGCTGTATGTGACGCGCCAGACCCTCTTCACCCACATCGCCACGCGCGAGGTGAACCAGGCCATGATGGACGACCTGTGCGCTGTGGTGCAAAGCGGCGCGGTGAAGATCCGCATCGACCAGCGTTATGCGTTGGCCGATGTTCAACAGGCGCACCGTGACCTCGAAGCCCGCAAGACCACGGGCTGCACGATCATCACGTTGTAGTCATGCTGCAACCACGCTGGAACCACGCGACGGTGGCGTGAATTGACCGGCGTCTATTTCGATCCCCAATGGCTGGCCAGTTTGCAAAGGCGGGCCAGCCAGGCGCCCAGCCGCGTGCGGGTGCCCCTGCTGACCAGCGGGCAGGTGATTGGGACGGTACTTTCAAAAGTATGTGAACAAATCGTCAATAGGCCGTCAAAGAATAACAATAGTTTGCTATTACAACAGGAGCATGAACCAGGCGGCGGCTGGGAGATCAACGGCCCCGTCACCGCCACTTTGAACCTGATTGCCCAAGCGCTGCGTGACGGCCAGGCCGGACCTGATGCGCAGCGCTTTGTTACCCACTTTTGGCGCGATGAACAACTCGGCGTTGTGAGTGCAGAGGGTACGCTCCTGGGCAGTGTTGAACGCGGCGCCGTGCGACCACTGGGCATCGTCACCCACGCCGTGCATTTGGTCGGGCGCACAGAGAACGGCGGCATGTGGGTGCAACAACGCGCGCTGGACAAAGCCAACGACCCCGGCCAGTGGGACACGTTGATGGGCGGCATGATCGGTGTGAACGACAGTTTGCACTCGGCGCTGGCCCGCGAAACACAGGAAGAGGCGGGCTTGCGGCTGGACCAGTTGCGCGAGCTTATCCAACGCGGCCGCGTCCACATCTCCCGCCCGACCGACGACGACGACGCGACGGGTGCCCCCGGGTCGGCACGCGTGACGACGGGTATCGGCTACATGGTCGAAGTCATCGATTGGTTTGATGGCGTCGTGCCAGACGCCGTGATGCCGGTGAACCAGGACGGCGAAGTGGCGCAGTTTCAGCGGCTGGACGTTCTCGAACTTGTGGCACGCCTTCACGACAACGCATTCACGCTGGAGGCGTCGCTGGTGCTGGCAGCCGCGTTGCAGGGGGCTGGATCGCGATGAGTTTTGAGTTGGCCAAACAGTATTTTGTGCAGGGGCTGGCTGAGCTTGAGCAGGGCGCGCTGGCGGCGGCCGAGGCCAGTTTTGGCGCATCGCTGGCGCTGTTGCCAGACCGCCCTTCAAGCTTGATCAACCTGGGCGCGGTGCGATTGGCTTTGGGCAAGGCGGCAGAGGCGCTGCCCTTGCTGGAAGCGGCGTGCAGGCTCGATGAAACCAATGCGCAAGCCTGGTCCTGCCGTGGCAAAGTCCTGATCGCAATGAACCGCAAACCGCAGGCGCTGCCGTTTTTAGAGCGCGCGGTGGCGCTTGAGCCTGGCAACGCGGAGCTGTGGCTGCACTACGCCGAAGTGCAACAGGATCTGCAGTTGTTGCCGCAGGCGCTGGCTTCACTGGACCGCGCATTGGCGCTGGACGGCAACAACGCCATAGCCTGGAGCAACCGCGGCATGCTGTTGCGCGAATTGCAGCGGCCAAAGGAGGCCGCCGCAAGTTTCGAGGAGGCCCTGGCGCGGGGTGCCGACGCCTCGCTGAACCAGTTTTATTTGGCCTCGGTCAGAAGCGGCACGCACGGCGACGCAGCGCAGAACACAGTGGCTTCCCAGGGTGCGGCAGGTGTGCCGGCCAGTGTTCCGGTTAGTCTGCCGACCAGTGCACCGCGTGCTTACGTGGAGCAATTGTTTGACAGTTACGCCGATGACTTTGCGATTCATCTGGTGCAGGCACTGCATTACCGCGGCCATGAACGCCTGGTTGAGCGCCTGGTGCAACTTCATCCCGGGCGTTTTGACAAGGCGCTGGACATCGGTTGTGGTTCTGGCCTGTGTGGGCCTTTGTTGCGGCCCCGCTGTGGGCGGCTGGACGGCCTGGACATCTCCAGCGCGATGGTCGAGAAAGCCCGCCAGACGGGCATGTACGACCACTTGTTTCATGCGGACGCGGTGGAGTATTTGCGTGCGTCATCATCACCGCGCCCCTACGACCTGATTCTTGCCGCTGATGTTTTCAACTACGTCGGCGCCCTGGAGCCGGTGTTTGCCGCCGTCCACAAGGCGCTGGCCGCGGGCGGGCGGTTTTGCTTCACAGTCGAAGCAATAGACGAAGCGCAGGTAGGCGCCAATGCGGTGCAGGATGGCGCTGCCGATCTCCAGCTTTTGCCGAGTCTGCGTTACGCCCATTCCGAACCTTATGTGCGCCGCGTTGCCAACACGCATGGCTACGCGATCGACGAAATTTCCAGGGAAGCTTTGCGTGAAGACCAGGGCGGCGTGGTCAGTGCGCTGTACGTGTTCCTGACCCGGACTTGATCACAGCGAAGGCTGAGTGAAGCCTGCGCGCTGCGGTTCAATGCAGGTCCAGCAAATCCCCCTGACGCAGCCGGTCGGGCGCCAAGGCCCCCGCCGAATCCAGGATCGGATAAGCGATGGAGCAAATGTGGGAGTTGATGCGTTTGAGGTCGCTGATCAGATCCAGGTGCAAAGAACTGGTTTCGATGCTCAGCACGGTATTGTGGGAAAGGCGCTCCAGGTGGGTTGCGGCGTATTCACGTTCCAGGTCGCGAAAGCGGATCTTCTCCTGCAGCAGTTTTTGCGCGTCGCGCACGGTGCTGTTCAGGAACACACTCATTCCCAGGCGCAGGTTGTCGACCAGGCGCGCATGCAGCTCGCATATTTCGGCCATGCCCGCTTCTGAAAAGGCACGCCCGGGCAGGATTTTTTTGTCTTCGATGTCCTGAATCACGCGCTCGATGATGTCGCCGATCTGCTCCATGTTGATGGTGAAGCTGATGATGTCGGTCCAACGGCGCGCTTCGTTTTCTCCGAGCGCCTCGCGCGAAATCTTGGTCAGGTAATACTTGATGTCGGAATAAAGCTCGTCTACCGTGTCGTCCATCTTGCGCAGCTCGGCAGCGAGTTTGCGGTCATTGGTGCGGATGACGGTGAGTGTGCCGATGAGCATGTTTTCCACCACGTCCGCCTGGTGCATCGCCTCGCGCACCGCGCAGGACAACGCGAGGTTCGGTGTTGCCAGCGCCGAAGGGTCAAGGTGCCGTTGACGTCCGGCCAGGTTGCCCTTCTCGCTTTTGGGCAGCCAGGCGTCTACCGCTTTGGCCGCCCAGCCGGTCAAACCGATGAAGATCGCGCCCATCACGACGTTGAAGCCCAGGTGGAACATCACCACCTGCGTGGCCAGGTCGCCCATCACCAAAGGCACATGGTGTGAATAGAGACCGACTAAGGGTGCTGCAACGGCAACGCCAGCCGCCTTGAAGACCAGATTGCCCAGCGGCACCTGGCGCGTCGGCACCGAGGCGCGCAGCGTGGTGAGCACGGCCAGCAGGCCGCTGCCCAGGTTGGCGCCCAGCACGAGGCCCAGGGCCACGTCGATGGGAATCATGGTGCTGTGCGCCAAAGTGGCGGTGAGCAGCACGATGGCCAGGCTGGAGTAGGACAACACTGCCAACAAGGCACCGACCAGAATCTCGGAGGGCAGGTCGCTTGCCAAAGTGGCCAGCAGCGACTTGACCGCCGCCGCCTGGGTGAGCACATTGGCCGACTGCGTGACCAGCTTGAGCGCCAGCAGCATCAGGCCCAGGCCGATCAACACCCGGCCGATGCGCCCCACGGTGGTTGATTGGCGCAGGATGAAGAGCACGACACCGATGAAGATGAACAATGGCGAGAGCCAGGATAGGTCGCGCGAGAACAGCACCGCCATCAGGCTGGTGCCGATGTCGGCGCCCAGCATCACTGCCAGCGCCGAGGGCAGGCTCATCAAACCCTGGCCGACAAAGGCGGAGGCGATCAGGGCGGTGGCCGTGCTGCTTTGCACCAGCGCGGTGACACCCGCGCCCGAGAGACCGGCGGCAAACCGGTTGCCGGTGCTCTTGACCAACACATTGCGCAGGTTGGCCCCAAACACGCGCAGGATGCCAACGCGCACCAGGTGCGTGCCCCAGACCAGGAGGGCAATCGCAGCAAGCAGGTTAAGGAGGTGGGTCACGCCAGTGCCTTCACATCAATTGCCCCGCCGCACCCGCAGAATTTCATCAAGAATCAAGCACACCGCCCCAATCGAGATGGCGCTGTCGGCGATGTTGAACGACGGAAAATAGCCGCCTGGAAAAACCGGCTTGAGCCAGTCCCAGTGGAACTGCAAAAAGTCGACCACGTAACCGTGCACCATGCGGTCAATCACGTTACCGATGGCGCCGCCCAGGATGCAGGCCATGGCGAAGCTGAAGAGTTTCTGGCCAGGGTGAGACTTCAACATCCAGACGATGAAGACCGCCGCCGCCAGACCGATGATGGTGAAAAACCAGCGTTGCCATCCACCAGCGCCAGCCAGAAAGGAGAAGGCCGCGCCTTCGTTGTGGACGCGCACGACATTGAAAAACGACGTGACGAAGGTGCTGTCGCCGAGTTTGTAATACCCGACGATCAACACCTTGGTGAACTGGTCGGCCAACAAGATGATGAGGGCCAAGCCCAGCCAGGCGGCCAGGCTAGTAGACGGCGCAGCGCCTCCAGCGGCCCTCGCACCAACGGGTTTCGCCGAATATGGTTTTCCTTTGGCAGCCATCAGACAAAAGTCCTGGTTTCGCCGGCACCTTGTAGGTTGCCCGCGCAGCGGCCGCAAATTCCGGTGGGTTCACCATCTTCGACTTTTTTACCGGTTGACCCCAAATTAGGTTCGACATCGGCCACATAGTGCCAACAACGTTCGCATTTTTGGTGTTTTGAAACCGCAAGTTTCGTAGAAAGGCTCTCTCCAGCTATCACATCAACAGCGGAAGTGATGAAGGCAAATTTGAGGTCGGCGCCCAAACTGGTCAGGAGCGCGTGGTCTTGCGGGCTGGCGGTGAGTGTCGCTTCGACTTGCAGCGAGGAGCCGACCTGGCCCTGGGCGCGCAGGACTTCGATGTCCTTGTTCACTGCGTCGCGGATTTCGCGCAGGCGTTTCCACTTGGCCAACAGCGCCTCATCAGGAGTGTCCAACGTCAAATAGGTGTCAAAGAAAATCGACTCGGCGTGGGCTGATGGCACCTTGCCGGCCTGTGCCATCACGCGCCAGGCTTCTTCTGCAGTGAAACTCAAAAACGGCGCCATCCAGCGCATCATCGCTTGGGTGATCTGCCACAGCGCAGATTGCGCACTGCGCCGCGCCAGTGACTTGGGCGCAGTCGTATAGAGCCGGTCTTTGAGCACATCGAGGTAAAACGAGCCCAGGTCTTCGCTGCAATAGATTTGCAGTTTGGATACGACCGGGTGAAATTCATAGACCTCGTAATGCGCGAGGATTTCAGCCTGCAACTGGGCCAGGCGGCTCAGGGCAAAGCGGTCGATCTCGACCATTTGCGCCAGCGGAACGGTGTCTTCCGCCGGGTCAAAGTCACTCACGTTGGCCATCAGGAATTTGAGCGTGTTGCGGATGCGGCGGTAGGTG
>JANNYX010000526.1:0-1763 GCA_031410295.1 Rhodoferax sp. | reverse complement strand
AGATAAAAAAGTCGACACCGAAAAAGTCAAAGTGATTTACACCACACCCGGTTATTTCGATTACAACTGGACAGTGCACGCCGACATGCCCGCTGCGACCCGCGAAAAATTGGTCAAAGCCTTCACCGACCTGAACCGTGACACGCCAGAAGGCAAGGAAATTCTGGAATTGCAGCGCGCCACCCGTTTTATTCCCACCAAGGCCGAGAATTACAAAGGCATTGAACAGGCTGCGCGCAACGCCGGTTTGTTGAAATAACTGTGGCGGCTTGGGCGACAATTCGCCTCAATGAAAATTGAGCTCAAGGCGGCATCGGGTCGCCATCCGTCAGCGCGACCAGGTTCCGCAGCAGCGATCCGGGGCGTCAGTCTGACGGTCCAGGCCGGCGAGCAAGTGGCGGTAATCGGGCCCTCAGGCGCCGGCAAGACCACCTTGCTGCATCTGATGGCCTGTGCCTTGCGACCCCCTTCGGGCACTGTCTTGCTGGAAAGCAGTGACCCCTGGGCGCTTTCTTCGCGCGCCCTTCGTGCGCTGCGCGGGCGACTTTTTCTGGCGCCACAAGTACCGCCTTTGCCACCACGCCAACGTGTGGTGACGTCCGTTTTGGCGGGGCGGCTGCCACAGCAGTCCCTGTGGGGCAGTCTTCGCAGTCTTTTTTACCCCACCAATATTCCCCTGGCCGACCGCGCGCTGGCGCGTTTTGATTTAAGCGACAAGTTGTTTGACCGCGTGGACCGCCTCTCGGGAGGGGAGCGTCAACGGGTTGGTCTTGCCCGTGCTTTGGCCTCTGATGCGGCTTTGCTTTTGGTGGACGAACCCTTGTCTGCGTTGGATCCAACCCGTTCAATCCAGGCTATTCAGACGTTGACCCAGGTTGCGAAAGAGCGTGGCGCCACGTTGGTTGCAACCTTGCACCACGTCGAAATGGCTTTGGCCAACTTCCCGCGCATCGTTGGGTTGCGCGAAGGCGAAGTGGTGTTTGATTTGCCAGCAAGTGAAGTCACGCCCCAACGACTGGAAGACCTGTATGTGCAGCATCCTGACGAGCTCCTGGGCCGGGCGGCGCCACCGCGCGATGACCTCTTGGCGCGGTCACCGGTTTCGGTGGTCGTGACCTGTCGTTGATCGCGGACAAAAACAGTTCAACTCTCCCCCAATGAGTACTTTCATTAACACCCGTCCTGGTGCTGCGGCGCCCGCCCTGCGCGACCCCGCCTGGTCGGGTCGCGTGGGCTGGGCGCTGGCCTGTGCTGTACTCCTTTGGCCGATGCTGGTGTTGACGGAGTTCAAACCCTGGGTCTTGTTTGATGCCGGTTCGCTCAAACCCACCCTGCGCTTTCTGAGAGATTTTCTGCCACCGCGTGTCAGCCCGGACTTCCTGTATTTGATAGCGCTGGAAACCTGGCGAACGGTGGCCATTGCAACGGCAGGGTTGGCGTTGGCATTGCTGCTCGCCGTGCCACTGTCATTGTTGTCGGTGCGGGTCCTGTCGCTGTCGGCGCTCAGCGGTCAGATGGCAACGCTGCCCCGCGTATTGCGCCAATTCGTCCGCTGGTCACTGATGGTGTTGCGCAGTGTGCCCGAGTTGGTTTGGGCGCTGGTATTCGTGCGCGTGGTCGGTTTGGGCGCAACCGCCGGTGTACTGGCGATTGCGTTGACCTTTGGGGGGATGTTGGGCAAGGTGTATGCCGACATCCTGGAAAGTGGCGATACCCATGCGGCCACCAGCCTGATGCGCAACGGCAGCGGCCGCCTGCAGGCC
>JANNYX010000525.1:0-2922 GCA_031410295.1 Rhodoferax sp. | reverse complement strand
GGCTCGCCACGGACATTTTGTCAGTGTTGATGCCCCACGGCTTGCGCTTTGCCTGAGGGGTTGGCGGCGGCCACGGGCACTTTCAATTCGACCTTGCTTTCAACACCCTTGCCGTCCTTGAACGTCAAGGTCAGCGCAATGCTGCTGTCTTTGGGCAGCGCAGCCTTCAAGTCCATCAGCATGATGTGGTAACCGCCGGGGCTGAACTCGACCGATTTACCGGCGGGCAATTCCAGCCCGTTGGGCAAGGCGCGCATTTTCATCACGTCGCCGTCCATTTTCATCTCATGAATTTCGACGGCACCGGCGGCCGGTGACGCCACGCCAACCAGTTTGCCACCGTCTTTGGCGGTCAGCGTCATGAAGGCGCCAGTGGCTTTTTGACCGGGCACCGTGGCGCGTGCCCAGGCGTTTTGAATGTCCACGGTTGTGGCTTGCGCATGGGCGCCGCCCTGGGCCAGCAGGACGGCCAGACTCGCCAGCACCGCCAAGCGGGGATGAACGAACGATTTCACGGTGTTTTCCTTTCAGTCCAGCAACGCCGCCGGTGACTTCGGGTCAATTATCGAGCAGGCCGGCTCGGTATGGGCGAGAAGCCGCAATCTCGTCGCCCCCCAACCGGTTCACGGCGCCGCGGATGCTTCAGTCCCGGCCCCGCCGCTCTGGCCGCGTTAACCATCGCTGCCGACGAGGACCGGAGCTACCAGTCGTTGGCGGTGGCGGTGGCAATGGCGGTAAATTATTTTATATACACATAAATAAAAATAAAAATTCGCTATAAGGCCGTCTGATAAATTCAATATTTTGCTATATATTAAATAGTATATATGATCATATTTATAATATTTTTATATTTTTATTTATTATTACACGGTTATTCGGAGCTTACTTCTTCTGAAGACTGTCGAAGCGTCTCGATCAACAGGCACCCGGCTTTGACACAGCGCTGTCACTGGGCCCGGCGTGGCGCCATGGCGATCCTGGGCTACCTGATTTTTTTCGGCCATCAGGCCATCAAGAATAGTTCGGCGGCCGTTTCTCTTTCAGGCTGGCAATGCCTTCGCGCACATCTGGCCCGCCAAAGCCCATGAATTCCAGCGCCAGACTGGTGTCAAAGGTCGGCCCGGCCTGGCGCAACCAGTTGTTGAGCGAATATTTGGTCCAGCGAATCGCGCTTTGGCTGCCTGCGGCCAGGCGGTCGGCGATCTCGTAGGCTTTGGGCAATAACTCGGCCTCGTTGACAGCGAGGGACACCAGGCCGATGCGTTCGGCCTCTTCACCGCTGATCGGCTCACACAACATCAGGTAATACTTGGCCTTGGCCATGCTGCACAAAAGTGGCCAGACAATCGCCGCGTGGTCGCCCGCAGCGACCCCCAGGCGGGTGTGGCCGTCGACAATTTTCGCCGTTTTGCTGGCGATGGAAATGTCCGCCAAGAGCCCCGCCACCAGCCCTGCGCCCACCGCCGGGCCGTGCATCGCGCTCACAATCGGTTTGTCGCAATTGATCACGTTGTAGACCAAATCCCGCGCTTCTTTCCAGACGCGGCTCCGCACCGCGAAATCGTTCGCGATGTCATTCACCAACGCCAAATCGCCCCCGCCCGAGAAACCCATGCCGTCGCCGCGCAGCACCGCCACACGCACCGAGTCGTCCGCGCCGACGTCGCGCCAGATCTCAGACAAGTCCCAATGGCCTTCCTTGCCCGAGGTCGGCAATTTGCCGTTGCCGCCGGGGCCGTCGGCGCGCATCTGGATGTCGAGCACGGCGTCGTTCACGCCGCGGCGGGTGATCTTGAGGGTTTGGTAGCGGTCGTATCGGGAAGGGTCCATGGCGGCGGCTCCGGGTAAGGTTAGGATGGTCGGCAACCAAGCATATTGCAATCAACGCGCCAGATCGCGCCTTTTTCACGCCCTTGCGTCCAAATTCTCCACCCGTGGCCCATGAACTACACCTTCCTTTCCGCCACCATCCTGCTGATTTTGATCACCGACCCGTTTGGCAATATTCCGATCTTTGCCAACGCGCTCAAAGGCGTTGCGCCAGCGCGTCGCCCGCTGGTGATCCTGCGCGAGGTGCTGATCGCATTTGCCCTGCTGTTGGCCTTCATGTTTGTGGGCGACGGTTTCCTGCGGGTGATGAACCTGAGCGCGCTGTCCCTGCAGATCGCCGGCGGCGTGATCCTGTTCCTGATCGCTCTGCGCATGATATTTCCGCCAGCCACGGCGGCCGTTGCCGAATCGCTGGTCGAGCCCTTGATTGTGCCCCTGGCCATCCCCGCACTGGCCGGCCCGTCTGCGCTGGCCACGGTGATGCTGCTGGTGTCGCAGGCGCCCGATCGCCGCCTCGAATGGATCGGCGCGCTCAGTGTCACCATGCTGGTGTGCGCGCTGGTGCTGGTGATGGCGGAACGCATCCAGCGTGTGTTGGGGGACCGTTTTGTCGTCGCCGTGGAGCGCCTGATGGGCCTGATTCTGGTGGCGGTGGCCGTCGAGATGTTGTTGCGCGGCTTCAAGACGTTTGCTGGGCAAATCGGCGCGGCCTGAAACAAAAAGCAGCACTTTAACGCTCCGTCTTTACCTGGCCAAGCGCTGCTTTACCCCCCGGAACTTCAATCTCTACATAGACTCACAATAATCACCGACACGGCCATCGCGCGCGCCGTGCGCGCTCTAGACTGAAGCTGCAGACCCACCTACTTAGGAATTTTCATGACTTCGCATCGCTCATTGTTGAAAGCTCAGGGTATTGACCGGCGTGCCCTGGTGGCCGCATTTGTTGCTGTTCCAATGATGTGGACAGGAACCCGGGCGCGCGCCCAGACCGAGCGCCGACTGACGCCGTCACAGACCGAAGGCCCCTATTACCCGGTGGCGTTGCCCAAAGACGCGGATTTTGATCTGCTCAAGAACGGCGCCCTG
>JANNYX010000524.1:0-2067 GCA_031410295.1 Rhodoferax sp. | reverse complement strand
TTGGCGGCTCGTCCAACGTCGTCACCCAATTGCTCGACCGCATGCATTACCAGGGCATGGTTCGGGTGGCCCGGCGCGACGCCGGCACACGCCTCTATGCGGTGCGCGAAGAGATGCCCGTTGCGGATGACGCAGCTGCCGCCCTGGATGCGCTGGTGGACGTGATCGTCCATAAATACGCGCCGCTGCCCGGTACATCCCTGGGCCAATTGGTCAGCAAACTCATGGTTGGCGTGCCGCAATGGCAGGGCCAGCGCGCCGCCGTATTGCAACGCGCCGTGCAGCGTTTGTCCCGCGCGCGGGTTGACGGGACCGACTGGTACTGGCCAGCGCGAGAGCGGGTAGCGCGTGATGCGGCGATTCCGCAAAGTGCACGGCTGCTCGCGCCTTTTGACCCGGTGGTGTGGGACCGCCGCCGCTTCGAGCTGTTTTGGGGCTGGGCCTACCGTTTCGAGGCCTACACCCCCGCACCCAAACGCAAGCTGGGGTATTACGCGATGCCGCTGTTGTGGCGCGACCAGGTAATTGGCTGGGGCAACGTGGCGCTTGGCGAGGGCAGATTGCACGCCAACATCGGTCTGGCGGGTGGCCAATCCGCACGGCCAACCCGTGAACTTCGTCTGGCGCTGGATGCCGAGCTGGTTCGGATGGCGCAATTCGCCGGCGTCGACAAATCGGGCTGGAAGTTGATCAAAGCGTGAGTCTGCAGACCCCGGGTGCCACTGCGGTGAGGCTACCATTGACCCCATGAAAATCTCGACGCAACGCTGGATTGACCGCTGGATCGGACAGCTCCTTTGCAGCCTCGTGTCGTTGTGGCTTCGTCTGTCCGACACCTTCCGCGGGCCGCCAAAACCCAACCCACATCCGCGCCACATCCTGATCATCCTGCTGTCCGAAATGGGCAGCATCGTGCTGGCCGGGCCGATGTTTGCGGCCTTGCGCCAGAAATACCCCGCTGCCAACTTGCATGTGTTGCAGCTCAAGCGCAACCAGGAAGTAGCCAAACTGCTTCAGTTGGCCGATGTAAAAAATTTCCACGCGCTGGATGACCGCTCCGGCAGCGGCTTGCTCAAAGACATCTGGCGCGTGACCCGGGCCATGCGGCAACTGCCGCTGGACGTGGTGATCGACTGCGAACTGTTTTCGCGCATCAGCAGCCTGATGACGTTTGCCGTCGGCGCGCCCCTGCGGGTAGGCTTCACACCACACACGCAGGAGGGCCTGTACCGCGGCAGCCACATCAACCGCGCCATTCCCTACAACCCCTACCAGCACATCAGCAAGCAGTTTTTGTCGCTGGTAGATGCCCTGGACGCGGCCTCTTTTGGCGCGATGCCGCGCAACAAGGCGGCGCCGATCCGCGAGATTCCGGTGCACACCGGCCTGTCGGTGGATTTTTCAGACGAGGAGCTGCGGCGCTACCGCCAACAAGTGTTGGCCGATCACCCGACGCTGGCGGGGCGCAACATCGTGCTTCTGTACGCCGGCGGCGGGCTCTTGCCTGAACGCGCCTGGCCCGCCGCGCATTACGCGCGGGTGGCGCGCGGCCTGTGTGATGCCGGCCATGCCGTCGGTTTGATTGGCCTGTCTGACGACGCCCAGTTGGCCAGCTACCTGCAGCTACAGATCGGCAGCCCATGGTGCGTCGACCTCACGGGTTACACCCGATCCATCCGCGAGCTGCTGATGTTGTTCCACGCGGCGCAGTTGCTGATCACCAACGATGGCGGGCCGGGCCACTTTGCCAGTCTCACGCCAATCCGCACCATGGCATTTTTTGGCCCCGAGACCGGCAAGTTGTATGGCCCGCTGGGGCCTCGCGCCAGCATTTATGAATCGGGCATTGCGTGCTCACCCTGCCTGAGCGCCTATAACCACCGCAAAACTTTTTGTGACGGCGACAACCAGTGCCTTAAACGCATCGCGCCTGATCCTGTGCTGGCTGATGCGGTTGGCTATTTGCAGAACCCGTTGATGGCGACCACCACATGAGTGGTGGCACGACGGCATTACAGCGCTCGGTGCTGTGGGCGCTGGGCGTTCTGGAACGCTACCGCTACATCA
>JANNYX010000523.1:0-11907 GCA_031410295.1 Rhodoferax sp. | reverse complement strand
CGACCTAGTTTTGAAGGACAGGCCTACGAGTCAATTCATCTGGCTACTGGAGGGATTCCCCGCCGTATTAATTCAGTGTGTGATCGATTGTTGTTACTTGGATTTCTGGGTGAAAAGGATACTTTTGGCAGCGATGAAGTTGCCGTTGTAGTCGATGAAATTCGTGAGGAGTCTGGAAGCAGTGTTTTGCCAGTTGCACATGCTAAACAAAACGCAGTACTGGATGAATATCGAGGCGCTGAAGAGTCGGGTTTTGACATTGACCTTGGTCGCTTAGAGTTTGAGTCGAGTTCGGTAGATGAAATTACCGACAAACTGGGCTCGATGAAGCAAGGTCAATTCCGAGAGCGACTTAACCGAATTGAAAAAGCACTACTTCGACTCGAGCGGGTGGACTTGGAAATATTAGCTTCGTTGCACAAGCTTGTTGGTTCGGTCAGAAAATCATAGATGAATCGGTGATCGAGAGCAATGAGCGAATCAATAGCGGATACGAAAGGATTTGGCCCGGTTGTCTGTGTGGTTGGTGCTCGCCCAAACTATATGAAGATGGCGCCGATATTGCGCGCGTTTGACAAACACGTTCCGGCCATTCCATGGGTGCTGGTTCACACTGGCCAGCATTACGACAAGGACATGAATGACAAGTTGTTTGAGGACTTGGAGTTGCCGCGACCACACATTAACCTTGACGTAGGATCAAGTACCCACGCTGTGCAGACAGCCGAGGTCATGCGCCGATTTGAACCGGTAATTGATCAACACCATCCCGCCTGTGTCATTGTTGTTGGCGACGTAAATTCATCGCTTGCGTGCGCGCTGGTGGCGGTGAAGAAAAACGTACTGACAGTACATGTTGAAGCCGGCCTTCGCAGCTACGACCGTCGAATGCCAGAGGAAATTAACCGGATATTGACTGACCAGATTGCAGATCGCCTGTATACAACAGAGCGCAGCGCTGCGGAAAATTTGCGTCTTGAAGGCATATCGAGCGAGCGAGTCAGTTTTGTCGGAAATGTGATGATCGACTCCCTGACCGCCAATCGCTCCGCCGCACGTGCTGCGCGAGACACTTTACTTTCAGGCGGATTTGATACCTCCGTACTTGACAGTATCAATGGGTTTGGCGTTGTCACGCTGCACAGGCCTTCAAATGTCGATTTCCATGATAAGTTAAAGGAAATACTTGAGATCTTGACTGACATTTCCGCGAACTTGCCTTTGATTTTTGCCTTGCATCCGCGAACGAGAGCCAATATTGACCGTTTCAACCTGATGCGCCTGATCGATCCAAATCGAATGCTCCTTTTGCCACCGCAGGGATATCTTGAAATGCTTGGCTTGATGTCAGAGGCAACCGTCGTCCTTACAGATTCAGGAGGTCTTCAGGAAGAGACTACAGCGCTTGGCGTGCCCTGTCTCACGATTCGGGAAAACACAGAGCGCCCCATTACGGTTGAACAAGGCACAAATATTCTGGTGGGAACTGATCGGAAGGCTATGGTGAGCGGCGTCCAGGAAATATTGGCTGGGCATGGAAAACGTGGAAGGGTGCCTGAGCTGTGGGATGGGCGGGCCGCTGAGCGGCTTGCAGCAGACCTTTGGCTGTGGCTGCGAACTGTCAAAAACACGGCAACTTGAGGTTTGGACGTCCGCGGAAATGCAATCACTTTCTTCCGTTCGGCGTTCCAACGCTTTGACCATTGATGTGGAAGACTATTTTCAAGTCTCCGCATTTGCGCCCCATATCAAACGATCTGACTGGAATTCAAGTGAGTGTCGGGTGACCGGCAATGTCGAACGAATATTGGAGTTGTTGGGAAACCGACAAATCAAGGCAACATTTTTCACGCTTGGGTGGATAGCCGAAAGGCATCCAGACATTGTTCGCCGAATTGTTCGCGATGGACATGAGCTTGCAAGTCACGGGTATGGCCACGAGCGTGCCAGCGACCAAGCAGAAGAAGTATTTTTTTCAGACATCTGGAGGGCGAAGTGTATTCTCGAAGACTTGGGCGGTGTTGAAGTCAAAGGGTATCGTGCGCCGAGTTTCTCAATCGGAACACAGAACCTCTGGGCATTTGATTGTCTGGCCCGGGCTGGCTACAGCTATAGCTCCAGCATTTACCCAATCCGGCATGACCACTACGGTATGCCGGACGCGCCGCGGTTTGCGCACTCTGTGAATTCCAAACTTATAGAAATTCCGGTGACAACAATACGGGTTTTAAATCGCAATTTTCCGTCCAGTGGCGGTGGCTACTTTCGGTTGTTGCCCTATGCCTTGTCCCGTTGGATGCTCAACCGAGTGAATGACTTTGATGGAAAGCCCGCCATTTTTTACTTTCATCCATGGGAAATTGATGCGATGCAGCCGCGAGTCAGTGGCATCACCGCCAAAACCCGGTTTCGGCACTACGTCAACATCTCCAAAATGGAAGCCAAGTTAAAACGATTGCTGACGGACTACAGCTGGGGACGCATGGATGAGGTTTTTCTCGGCAACAACGCAAGCGACTTTCGTCTTGGCTGACTCTTCGGCGGTGACTGTCAAGCGTCTCCGGCTGGGAGAAGAAACAACTGCCCATCGATGGGATCAGTTTGTCCTGGCTTGCCCAGCTGCCACATTTTTTCATCGCTCAGGCTGGCAGAAAATCATTGAAGAAGTGTTCCGGCATGAAACCTATTTTCTTTATGCGGAGCGGGCTGGGAAGATTGAGGGGGTGCTCGCGCTTGCGCATATCAATAGCTGGATTTTTGGTAATTCAGCGATAAGCCTTCCGTTTGGCGTGTATGGCGGAGTGGCTGCGGTCAATGAAGAAACGGCGGGAGCGCTGGAAAACGAGGCCCAACAGGTCGCGAAGCAGTTGGACGCGGCCTGTCTTGAGTTAAGGAATCTGGATGCCCGGCATCCAGACTGGCCTAAGCAGGACTTATACGTCACATTCCGGAAGGAAATACTTCCTGAGATTGAGGCCAACATGCTTGCTATTCCGCGCAAACAGCGGGCGATGGTTCGCAAGGGAATAAAGAACGGCTTGCGAAGTGAAATTGACCAAGGAGCAAATAGATTTTTCCCGCTCTACGCGAACAATGTTCACCGCCATGGCACGCCAGCCATGCCTAAAAAATACTTCCAGGCTCTTTTGTCCGAGTTTGCTGGCGACTGTGAAGTCCTGACTGTTGTGGGGCCAGAAGGGCGGGTACTAAGTAGCGTCTTGAGCTTTTACTTTCGAGATGAGGTATTACCTTATTACGCCGGTGATGATGAATCTGCCAGAAACCTTGCTGCCAATGACTTCAAATACTGGGAATTGATGCGCCGGGCATGTGAAAGACAGTTGAAGATTTTCGATTACGGGCGCAGCAAGCAGGGAACTGGCTCATTTGCCTTCAAGAAAAACTGGGGTTTCGAGCCTCAATCGCTGCACTACGAATTTTGCCTGTACAAGCGTGATGCAATTCCGCAAAACAATCCGGCGAACGTGAAATACAAGCTAATGATTGCAGTGTGGCGACGATTGCCTATTAGTCTGGCCAATTGGCTCGGGCCATTTGTCGTGCGGAATCTTGGCTAGAAAGCGTATGGGCAATCTACTTTATCTTGTGCATCGTTTGCCTTTCCCACCCAACAAGGGAGACAAAGTACGCTCCTATCATCTGCTGAAACATCTTGTTGACAAACACCGGGTTTATTTGGGAACTTTCATTGATGACCCCGACGACATGCGTCATATCGAGATTGTTCGCCAAATCTGTCCTGATTTGCACATCGAAAACCTTAATCCGACAAAAGCCAGGCTTCGAAGCATTTCGGCGTTGTTAACTAAGGAGCCGCTAAGCTTGAGCTACTACAGGGATGCAAACCTTCAAGCTTGGGTCAGCGACCTAATGAGGGCCAAAAAAATCGACGCGATAGTGATTTTTTCGTCTGTGATGGCGCAATATGTCCTCGATATCGATGTGTCGAAGTCAATTCCAATACTGGTAGATTTCGTCGATGTGGACTCCGCCAAATGGACACAATATGCGACGAATCACCGATGGCCGTTGTCATGGTTTTACAGGCGGGAGGGAAGACAATTATTGGCTTTTGAGCGAAAAGTTGCTGCGCGCGCAGATCGATCATTCTTTGTCACCGATAAAGAGGCTAAGTTATTTCTCTCCCAAGCGCCGGAAAGCGCACATGCAGTTGAAACAATGGAAAACGGTGTAGATTCAAAATTTTTCTCGCCCGATCTCAGCACCAAATCACCGTTTATATCAAATGAAATAAACGACGGTCATTTGCCAATCGTGTTTACGGGGGCAATGGACTACTGGCCAAATATCGATGCCGTCACTTGGTTTGCCAACGAAATACTTCCAGAGCTTATTTCCCGGCACGGTGGCGTCAAGTTCTATATTGTCGGTCGTAGCCCGCCCGCGGCTGTGTTGTCTCTGGCTGGACACAATGTTGTCGTGACTGGAACCGTCCCGGACGTTCGACCCTACCTTCAGTTTGCTTCTGTGGTTGTTGCTCCGTTAAGGGTTGCCCGTGGTATTCAGAACAAAATACTCGAAGCAATGGCAATGTCGCGACCCGTCGTGGCGTCGCAGGCCTGCGTTGAAGCGATAAATGCTTGCCCCGGCGAAGAATTGATTGTTGCGGATACTGTGGCTGATTTTTCGCGAGAAATAAGTAGTTTGCTTGGCAATCTGGACAGAGCTAAATCAATTGGACACTGCGCTAGGCAGCGCGTGCTGAGTAGCTACAGCTGGGCTGCCCATTTGACCCGGATGGATCGACACCTCAATTTCAACAGGCAATTGCCCGAGACAACATGATTGTTTTTCAGGGTATTAGGCGACAGTGGCAACATGCTTGTTTGGCATTGGTTTTATTGCTTGCTTGGATTGTTTTTATATTCCATGAAACCGCTATCGCAATAGTCACTATTTGGGCCAGGTCTGAAACCTTTACGCACGGTTTTTTGGTCTTACCCATCGTGTTGTGGCTGGTCTGGCGCAAACGCCACATTATTTCTCAGCTGTCGCCGCAGCCTTCATTTGGCATAGCGATTCTATTTATCGGTGCAGGGTTCTTTTGGCTGCTGGGCGAATTCGCAGCGGTAAACGCAGTCACTCAAGTTTCATTGGTTGCCCTGCTCGTTTTGAGTGTGCCTGCCGTGGTCGGGGTTTCCGTTTCGCAGCAGATAGTGTTTCCGCTGGCATTTATGTTTTTTGCCGTGCCATTCGGGGAGTTCCTGATGCCTCAGTTGATGGAGTGGACAGCGGACTTCACGGTAATTGCATTGCGTTTAACCGGAATTCCCGTTTATCGCGAAGGTCTTCAATTCGTTATTCCTTCAGGAAATTGGTCAGTGGTGGAGGCATGCAGCGGGGTCCGATACCTAATAGCTTCGCTCACTGTTGGGTCTCTTTTTGCGTACTTGAGCTTTCAATCGGCTACGCGTCGAATTTTGTTTGTGCTGGTGTCAATTGTTGTGCCTGTTTTCGCCAACTGGTTGAGGGCATACCTCATTGTCATGGTGGGACATCTCTCTGGGAACAAGCTCGCGGCTGGCGTTGACCACCTGATTTACGGTTGGTTGTTTTTCGGCGTGGTCATCATGCTCATGTTTGTTGTGGGTGCTCGGTGGGCCGAGCTGGATAAAGGCGACTTGAAATCTAGATTGGCCGATCAATCACTGAAGCGACTGAGACCAGTGTCCGCACCAGTTTTATGGTCGTACACATTTTTTCTGGCGCTGTTGACTACTTTGCCCATCCTCGCCTTTAACAAACGTTCTGAGCCAAACGGTGACCATTCCTTCCAATTGACGGCGCCGATTGAACTGACGCCTAATTGGAAGACCACCGACGGGGGTATTGAAGGATTTAGACCAGCCTTCCAGAATCCAAGTGCTGAACTGATAGCCCGTTTTGAAAATAACGGTCGAGCTGTTGGCATGTATATTGGCGCTTACCGGAATCAGAATTACGCGCGCAAACTGGTCAGTTCCACTAATGTGTTGATTTCCTCCAATGACTCGCAGTGGATGATGATCGACAAATCCAACCGAGCAATTGTGCTGGGTGACCAGTCAGTTGCCTTGCGAGTCGCGCGTTTGCGAAACAAACTTTCCGCGCAAGGGATTGGCGAGCAACTTGTGGTCTGGCAGCTGTATTGGATAAACGGAACTCTCACCGCTAACGATTATCTCGCGAAAGTTTATAGCGCGCTTTACCGCCTGACAGGGCGCGGGGACGACTCGGCAGTCATTTTTGTCTATGCCTATGGAGGGCAACTAGACAGCGCGGACGCGTTGCTTGAAGAGTTCTTGATAGCCAATTTTGATGTCATCCACCAAATACTGCTTGGCACTTTAAAAACCGATCGGTAAGAATGGGGGGATTTTTTACAAGGAGGATTTGCAATGACCGTGGTGGCTGTAATTGGGTTGGGATATGTGGGGCTACCGCTAGTGGTGGAGTTTGGAAAGCATTTGCGCACCATCGGATTCGATATTGCCGTTTCTAAAGTCCAATCTTGCTTGAAGGGCGTTGACCCTTCCCGCGAATTGTCAGAAGACGAAATGCGGGCTTCGCCGCACGCCATTTACACCGCCGATCCGGGTATGTTGGCTGAGGCCGACATGATCATCGTCGCCGTACCTACACCTGTGGACAACGCCCACATTCCAGACTTTCGCCCACTTATTGGGTCAAGCAAAAGCGTTGGGCGGCACATGAAAAAGGGTGCGACGGTCATTTATGAATCAACCGTCTACCCAGGCGCAACGGAGGAAGTGTGCATTCCTGTGCTTGAGCGTGAGTCCGGGATGAAGTGGAAACACGACTTTTTTGTGGGCTATTCTCCCGAACGCATTAACCCGGGCGACAAAGAGCACACGCTTACGAAAATACTCAAGATCGTTTCTGGCGATTGTGCTGAAACCCTCGATAAAGTAGCGAGACTTTACGAAATGATTATCCTTCCCGGTGTTCACAGAGCTTCAAGTATTAAAGCTGCCGAAGCCGCCAAGGTCATTGAAAATACCCAGCGCGACTTAAATATTTCACTAATGAATGAACTCTCAATTATCTTTGACAAGTTGGGGATTGACACAACTGAAGTGTTGGAGGCGGCAGGGACCAAATGGAATTTCCTTAAATTTAGACCTGGTCTAGTTGGCGGTCATTGCATTGGTGTGGATCCGTATTACCTTACACACAAGGCGGAAATGTTGGGCTATAACCCCCAGGTGATACTGGCGGGCCGCCGCATCAATGATGGAATGGGCAAATTCATTGCGGAGCAAACGATCAAGCAAATGATTGCCGCTGGCTGCCAAATTAAAGGCGCCAAAGTCAATGTACTTGGCCTTACGTTCAAGGAAAATTGCGGTGATCTTCGCAATTCCAAAGTAATTGACATCATTAATGAGCTCAAATCGTATGGCATTGATGTTTATGTCACCGATCCTCAGGCTAGGTCCGACGAGGCAGTGCACGAATATGGCGTGCCTTTGTTGAGTTGGGGTGAGCTCCCCAGAGCAGATGCCATCGTGGCAGCAGTTGCCCATAAAGAATTTGCAGAGTTAAGTATGGACGATTTCGCGGAAAAATTGGTTAAGGGTGGAGCGTTTATAGACGTCAAGGCAGCATTTGACCGAAAACAAATAAACGAAGCCGGTTACAGGCTTTGGCGTTTATAGGGTTTGATGGTAACGACATGAAATCCCAGTCCTGCAGAGTTTGAGACATGCCGCCTTTGGTGGTGCATGTAATGTACCGGTTTGACGTAGGGGGTCTTGAAAACGGGGTGGCAAACCTTATCAACGAGATGCCGAGCTGCGCCTATCGACACGCCGTTCTCTCACTGACAGATGTCTCAAATTTCCGCTCCCGAATTGGTCGAAACGACGTTGAATTGATATCACTTCGAAAACCACCAGGTCACGGAGTCTGGTTGTACCCGCGGTTGATATCTATTTTTCGTAATCTTCGTCCCGCAATTGTTCACAGCCGCAATCTTGCGGCGCTCGAGGTGCAGGTTGCGGCGCAGGTGGCGGGGGTTCCAGTTCGAATTCACGGGGAGCATGGCCGCGACGAGGACGATTTGCATGGCACAAACTTAAAATACCAGGGGGTACGCCGTTTCTACAGACCGTTTGTCAATCACTATGTTGCACTTTCGAGTGACCTGGCACTTTACGTGGAAAACAAGGTGAAGGTGCCACGTCAAGCGATATCCCAAATCTTCAATGGCGTGGACGTTTCGAAATTTTCGCCGAGTGGTCTGGGGCCGGTACCAATCGAGGGCTGTCCATTCGATCCGACTCTTCATTGGTTAGTCGGCACAGTTGGTCGAATGCAATTTGTGAAAAATCAAACTCTGCTAGCTCTTTCTTTCATACAAGCGCTTGAGTTGGCGCCAAATCTGCGAGCGCATCTGCGTTTGGTTATGGCCGGCGATGGGCCTTCACGCAATGAAGTGTTGACTTTATTGAAGGAAGCTGGAATGAGCGAACTTGCATGGTTGCCTGGTGTGCGACATGACATTCCGAATTTCATGCGCGGTCTTCACGCGTTTGTGTTGCCGTCGTTGGCCGAGGGAGTGTCGAACACGATACTGGAGGCCATGGCAAGTTCGTTGCCAGTGATCGCAACTGACGTGGGAGGGAATTCGGAGCTGGTTTCAGACGGCGAGACAGGCTACATAGTTCCCAGCGCTCAAAAAGAGTTGATGGCTGAACGTTTGGTTGCACTGGCTTCTGACGTGCAATTCGCCCGGCTGATGGGCGAGGCTGGTCGTGAGCGTGTGATACGTAAATTCAGCCTGCAAGCTATGGTGGACAATTATCAGGCGGTATACGACAAACTACTTCGAGTCGATCAAGCGATCAGTTAACCAGATATAAACCTTATGTGCGGCATTACCGGGATTTTTAAGACGCGCGGCGATCCAGAAATCGCCCGAGCTATTTTGCAGCGCATGAACGATTCGCAGTTGCATCGCGGCCCAGACGAGGGTAGCCTCCATATTGAGCCCTACCTGGGGCTCGGTCATCGCCGCCTCTCAATTATTGATATTGCAACAGGTCAGCAGCCTCTGTTTAACGAAGATCGCTCAGTAGTGGTGGTCTTCAACGGTGAAATTTACAACTACCAGGAATTGATACCGCAATTGCAGGCGCTCGGCCATGTTTTTCACACCAAGAGCGATACAGAGGTCATCGTCCATGCATGGGAGTCTTGGGGTGTTGACTGCGTCAAACGATTCCGTGGGATGTTTGCCTTCGCGCTTTGGGATCGCAACAAGCAAACGTTGTTTCTTGCTCGTGACCGCCTTGGCGTCAAGCCCATGTACTACGCTTTGCTGGATGACGGCGCATTCATTTTTGGCTCAGAGCTCAAGTCGATTTTGGCCCATGGGGGCCTGCTTCGTGACATCGATCCGATGGCCGTGGAAGAATACTTTGCGCTGGGTTATGTGGCCGAGCCCAGAACAATTTTCAAACAGGCCCGCAAGTTGCCACCAGGGCATACGCTTTGTATTAGAAAGGGCCAGCCGGTTCAAACGCCTCAAGCGTTTTGGGATATTCGATTCACTGTGGATAACCCTATTTCAGAGGCAGACGCGCAGGCCGAGCTGGTTGATCGCCTAAAGGAGTCGGTACGCTTGCGGATGATTTCGGAAGTGCCATTAGGCGCTTTCCTGTCAGGTGGCGTGGATAGCAGCGCGGTTGTAGCAACGATGGCTGGCTTGAGCTCCGAACCAGTTAACACCTGTTCAATTGCGTTTGACGACCCTGCTTTCAATGAGTCAGAGTTCGCTAAAAAGGTCGCCGATCGATACGCCACCAACCACCACGTTGAAATGGTCAAAAGTGATGACTTTGACCTGATCGATACTCTTGCCCGTTTGTACGACGAACCCTACGCTGACAGTTCGGCAATACCCACCTACCGGGTATGTCAGTTGGCACGCAAACATGTCACAGTTGCCTTGTCCGGCGATGGCGGAGATGAGTCTTTGGGGGGATACAGGCGCTATCGAATGCATTTGATGGAAGAAAGTATGCGTTCAAGGCTGCCGCAGGGATTGCGAAGTACGATTTTTGGCCCCTTGGGGCGCTTGTATCCAAAGGCAGACTGGGCTCCACAGGTTTTTCGCGCCAAGACAACGTTTGAGGGATTGGCCCGAAGTTCCGTAGAGGCTTATTTTCATTCCGTTTCCATTTTGCGTGGGCCAATGCGGGATTTATTGTTCAGTCCGCGTTTCCAGGTAGAGCTTGCCGGCTACAACGCACTTGAAGTGTTTGAGCGGCATGCTGCTCAAAGCGAAACTGATGACCCCTTGGCCCTGATTCAATATCTTGATTTGAAAACCTATCTGGTAGGGGACATCAACACCAAAGTTGATCGTGCCAGCATGGCTCATTCACTTGAGGTTCGCGAACCGCTGATGGACCATGAACTGGTGGAGTGGCTGGCGACATTGCCGTCCAGCCATAAAATCCGCGGTCAGGAAGGAAAGTACATCTTCAAAAAGTCGATGGAGCCGCATCTGCCTCGCGACGTACTTTACCGCCCCAAGATGGGATTCTCAGTGCCTTTGGCGCGGTGGTTTCGCGGTCCTTTGCGCCAAAGAGTGCGAGACTCAGTACTTGGCGACCGTTTGGCAAGCACGGGTTGGTTTAACCGTGAATACCTCAAGCAGCTGGTAGAAGACCATCAATCCGGCGCCCGGGACTACAGTGCTCCTCTCTGGACGCTTTTGATGTTTGAAGCCTTCTTGCGACAAGTCGTCGATGGCTGCGGCTCAGATCGTGACATTTTGACTGACGCGCAGCCCGTCGTCGCAACCCTATGACTTTTCGAGTCTTGCACATACTGGATCACTCGATTCCGTTGCACAGCGGCTATACCTTTCGAACCTTGTCACTCCTGAGAGAGCAACGCAAATTGGGGTGGCAAACATTTCATTTGACGGGCCCCAAGCATTTGGGAGCCGAGAACGCTGAAGAAGAAGTTGACGGGTGGCACTTTTTCCGGTCGTCAGCAGAAATTGCCTCTGGCTGGCCGGGTCTAGAGCAAATGGCCTTGATGCGTAAGCTTGAGCACCGACTGCAGCAGGTTGCAGAGCGGGTACGTCCGGATATTTTGCATGCCCACTCACCGGTGTTAAATGCCATACCTGCCCTTCGTGTGGGCAAACGTCTCGGTATACCTGTGGTCTACGAAATACGCGCCTTTTGGGAAGACGCAGCGGTTGACCACGGTACGACAACCCAGGGCAGCCTGCGCTACTTCCTTTCTCGTTGGCTGGAAACCCGAGCAATCAAACGTGCGGACCATATTTTCACCATCTGCGAAGGCCTTCGAGCAGACATCGCAAATCGAGGTGTGTCAACTACAAAAATAACGGTCATACCGAATGCAGTCGATATTGACGCTTTTGAACCCGGTGGCCAACCAGATTTGAACCTTAAAGCAAGTTTGGGCCTTGACGATGCAAGTGTCGTTGGATTTATCGGTTCGTTTTACGCCTATGAAGGGCTTGATCTGCTAATCAGCGCGCTGCCAGCAATGCTGAAACGGCGTCCTGAAGTCAGGTTGTTGCTGGTGGGAGGCGGGCCGCAGGACGGAGCTCTCAAAGCGCAGGCGCTCAAATTGGGCCTATCCGACAAGATTATTTTTACAGGGCGCGTCAAACATTCGGAAGTGCAACGCTATTACGACCTTGTTGACGTTTTGGCCTACCCGCGTCATTCCATGCGCTTAACCGAGTTGGTCACGCCCCTGAAACCACTTGAAGCCATGGCACAAGGGCGATTACTGGTCGCGTCTGACGTCGGTGGTCACAAAGAACTCATAAAAAACGGCCTTACTGGGGTTCTCTTTAAGGCCGGTGATGCA
>JANNYX010000522.1:0-2664 GCA_031410295.1 Rhodoferax sp. | reverse complement strand
CACGAGTATTTCCACAACTGGACGGGCAACCGCATCACCTGCCGCGACTGGTTCCAGCTGAGCCTCAAAGAAGGCCTCACGGTGTTTCGCGATCAGGAGTTCTCGCAGGACATGTGCGCGGAACCTTCGGCCCGGGCCGTCAAACGCATCGAAGACGTGCGGGTCTTGCGCACGGCCCAGTTCCCGGAAGACGCGGGGCCCATGGCGCACCCGGTGCGACCCGATAGCTACCTTGAGATCAACAACTTCTACACCGTCACCATTTATGAAAAGGGGGCTGAAGTTGTGCGCATGATGCAAACGCTGGTGGGCCGTGCCGGCTTCGCCAAAGGCATGGCGCTGTATTTCGGGCTGCACGATGGCCAGGCCGTCACTTGCGACGACTTTGCCCAGGCCATGGCTGACGCTAATTTGCAGTCTGACCTGGGGCAACTGCTGCCGCAGTTCAAACTATGGTACAGCCAGGCTGGCACGCCAAAAGTCAAGGCCGTGGGAGAGTATGACGCCGCCCAGAAGGTGTACCGCCTCACCCTCACCCAGTCCTGCGCCGCCACGCCCGGCCAGCCGGTGAAACAGCCGCTTGTGATTCCGCTGGAAATCGGTTTGCTCAACACCGACGGCCGCGACATGCCGCTGCAACTGGCGGAGGAATCGGTGCCGGGCGCCGCCTCGCGTGTGTTCGTCATGACGCAGGCCAGCGAAACCCTCACCTTTGTCAACCTGCCTCACCTGACACAGGCACCGGTGCCGTCGATCCTGCGAGGTTTCTCGGCGCCGGTGACGCTGGAGATTGATTATTCCGATGCAGACCTGCTGCACCTGCTGGCGCACGACTCCGACGCCTTAAACCGCTGGGAAGCCGGGCAACGTCTGATGCTCCGGTATGCTATTAAAACAATAGCAAACAATGTCCATTTACTGTCGGCCTCACCCTTGAATGATGCATGCATCGCGGCGTTGCGCTCGGTATTGCGGCACCCGGGCCTGGACGCCGCATTCAAAGAGCTGGTGCTCACGCTGCCGTCTGAAACCTACATCGCCGAGCAGCTTGAAGTGGTTGATCCGCAAGTCGTGCATGCTGTACGGGAGGCGATGCGCCAGCAACTTGCCACAGCGTTGCACGACGATTGGGAATGGGCCTTCGAGACCCACCAGGACAGCGCAAGCTACAGGCCCGATCCGCGCTCGGCAGGTCGGCGCAGCCTGGCCGGCCTGGCCTTGGCCCAGTTGTGCCTGGCCGCGCGTCTGAGTGGCGACGCCGCCTGGCCGCAAACCGCGTGGCAGAAGTTCCAGCGCGCCAGCAACATGACCGACCGCAGCAACGCCCTGGGCGCATTGTTGGGGTCTGGCCATGCCCTGGCAGGCGAGGCCCTGAAGAAATTCCATGCCCTGTTCCGCAACGACGCACTGGTGCTGGACAAGTGGTTTGCGTTGCAGGGCGGCGCCGTGGACCGCAACGGCAACGTGCTGCCGGTGGTGCGCCAACTCATGACGCACCCGGATTTCAACCTGCAAAACCCGAACCGGGCGCGCAGCCTGATCTTCAGCTTTTGCAGCGCTAACCCCGGCGCCTTCCACCGGCCCGACGCGGCGGGATATGTGTTCTGGAGCGAGCGCGTGATGGAGATCGACGCGTTCAACCCGCAGGTCGCCGCCCGCCTGGCGCGCGCGCTGGACCGCTGGCGCCGGCTGGTCGAGCCCTACCGCAGCGCGGCGCATGAGGCCATCAAACGCGTCGCGGCCAAACCTGATTTGAGCAACGATGTGCGCGAGGTCGTCACCCGCGCTCTGGCCGGTGAAGGCGCCTGAATTTGCCCCGTTCGACAAGCAAATCACACCCCCGTACGCACCACAGAGGAGATTGAAACAATGGCCAGGAAAAACGCTTTTTACGCGCAATCAGGCGGGGTCACCGCCGTCATCAATGCGTCGGCCTGCGGCGTGATCGAAACCGCGCGTGCCAACGCTGCCAGCATGGGCAAAGTCTATGCGGGGCGCAACGGCATCATCGGCGCGTTGACCGAAGACCTCATTGACACGGGCAAGGAGTCTGCAAGCGCCATCGCAGCGCTGCGTTACACCCCTGCGGGCGCTTTCGGCTCCTGCCGTTTCAAGCTGAAGTCGCTGGATGCGAACCGGCGCGAATACGAGCGCCTGATCGCTGTTTTCAAGGCCCACAACATCGGCTATTTTTTCTACAACGGCGGCGGCGACTCGGCAGATACCTGCTTCAAGGTCAGCCAGCTGTCCATCAGCATGGGTTATCCGCTGCAGGCGATCCATGTGCCCAAGACGGTAGACAACGACCTGCCCATCACCGACTGCTGCCCCGGCTTTGGCTCAGTCGCCAAATACGTCGCCGTGTCTGCGCTGGAGGCGTCTTTTGACGTGCGTTCCATGGCCAGGACTTCGACCAAGGTGTTTGTGCTCGAGGTCATGGGCCGCCACGCCGGCTGGATTGCCGCTGCGGGTGGCCTGATCGAGTCGCAGGGCATCCCGGTGGTGGTGCTGTTCCCTGAAATCGAGTTCGATGAAGGCAAGTTTCTGAAACGGGTCGAGACCCTGGTCAAATCGCACGGCTACTGCACCGTGGTGGTGTCCGAGGGCTGCCACTACCCCGACGGCAAATTCCTCGCCGAACAAGGCACGCGGGACGCGTTTGGG
>JANNYX010000521.1:0-2535 GCA_031410295.1 Rhodoferax sp. | reverse complement strand
TAGAACGTGCCAGGGTCGGCGCGGTAATGGGCCAGCGCTCCACCCACCAGGGTTTGCGCCAGCAGCAAAAGCGCCACCACCGCAAAATATTTCAGCGTCGCGCGCTGGGCCGGTGTCGCTTCGGCACCCTGCACCTTGGGGTGCAAATAACCCGGCCGGGCCTTCCAGCCCAGGTAGTCAAACTTGCCAAAAGCCAGCAGCACGGCAGCGGTGCCGCCCAGAAGAAAGACCAGACTCAAGGCGCTCCACAGAATGGCCTGCGCTGAGGGTGTGTTGCCGGCCACCGGGTCATAGGGAAAGTTGTTGGTGTAGGAGTGCGCCGCGCCGGGGCGGTTGGCAGCAGAGGCCCAGGCGGTCCACGCCACGAACGCGCTGAGTTGCCGCAACTCCTCTGGGTTGCTGATTGTTTTTGTGGTCAGGCCGCCATTTTTCGCGGGGCTGGAGAAATACTCCCTCCACGCATCAGGCTGGGCTTCAAACCAGTCCTGGTAGGTCGGCCCAACACTCAACACTTTGGTCTGCGGGTCGTAGCGGTTGGTCTTCAACCCGGTGCGTACCTCAGCTTCCACCATGGCGCGCTGCACGGGCGTCACCTGCACGATTGGCAAACCATGGCGATGCACGGCAATGCTGTTGGCGCTGTGCAAAGCCAGCGTGTGCAGGTACAGCGCTGAGAAATCGGGGCCCAACAGCGCGCCATGCCCCCAGATGGAGCCGTTGTCCATCAACGCATATTTGAGGAACACCAACTGCCCATCACTCACGTCCTTGCCGGTAAATACAACGGCTCCTGAAGGAGCAATCACCCGATCAGGAATTGGGGGCGCATCGGTGTAGACCCGGGTTGTCAGCAAAATCAGCACTGCAAAGCCAAGCGCCATGGTAATGAGCGCTGCACGGCGCCACCAGGGCGACAGGCGATCGGCGGTTTGGCTGGCGGACAGTGGAGCCACGCCAACAGCAGATTCGTTTGACATTTTTTTCTTTCCTGATGTTTTCCAGAACGCCCGACCTGGTGGTTTTCACATCAAGAGTTCTTGAGTGGCAGGGCGCACCCCCGAAGGCGACCCTCCTCCATTGCGCCACGGCTGTCTGTGCGCCAACGCACAGAGGGGCGGCTACTGTATTGGCGCAAGACCGCAAAGTTTTCATTGACGCCGCCGCTGGCTCGTCGGCAGGCGCCCTAATGTCTTGGGTCTAGGCTACTCATGTCGATGCAATCTCTGGAGCCGCTGGTTTCTCACGCTTCGGGACATTGCGCGGCCCGAAAACGATGGGCCCGCTCCACCAGGTGGCGCATTTGGGCGGCAGCGTGAAGGGTCAAGGGATGCGCGGTGGAACCGGGTCTGGGTGAGATGTAAGCCGCCATGCCCCGTGCCAGCTCAAGCTGGTCTGGCGAGGCCTGGGCGAGCAGCGCAATCGCCAGGTTCTCCAATGCGATAACGCGCGTTTGCAGTTGCACCAGCTCGGCGTTTTTCAGCGGCGGGACCCGACCCGCAGGCAGCCGCCGCGGCCGGATGCGGACGGCTTGTGGTACCTGGTTGTTCATAAGGACACCCCTTCATTTTGTTGGCGCAAAGTTGCCGCAGTCTCGCCGCGTTCGTGCCGCGTTCGTGCCGAGTTTGAATTCGCCGACGCTCCATTCTGGAACAGACCAGACCGGGTGGTCTGTGCGCTTGCGCACCCACGGGAGCCTATGAACACAAGCCAGGCTGATCTTGGCGAAGGCGGTGGTCGCGGTAGAAGTGGCGGCGCGGAAATCGTTGCGCGATTGACCCAACGACCCAATGCGCGGGGAGGACATTGAGGGTTGAGCGTGGGGCGAGGAGCGAGGAGCGAGGAGCGTGGGGCGCACTCTTGGCCAGCAGAGGCGCAAGACCTTTAAATTTCAGTCTACATTAAATTATCAATAAATTTCTACTATATAGGCCGTCTAATAATAACAATAGTTTGATATTAATATAATAGCAAATTTGATTAAATTATAATCTATTTCAACTTCTATTTATCCTTTATTGCAATTTTTCATGCCCTAAACTTCGACACCGCTAGTTCGGCGGGTAGTCTGCCGCCAGAAAACGCAGTAGCGCGACATTCACCTCGGTCGGCCGTTCCTGCTGGATCCAGTGCCCGGCGCCGGGAATCAACACTTTGTCGCGCAGGTTTGGCACGCCCGCCTTCAGCGTCTCCAGCGCCCTCTGCCCCATCGGCGTCGTGATCACGCCATCGCAATCACCGGCGATGAACAACGCCGGTGGCAACACCCTGGCCCCCTGAAACGGCGCCAGGAGTGCCCAGTTGCGGTCGATATTGCGGTACCAGTTGAACGGCCCGCGCAGGCCGTTTTTGCGAAACGCCGCCGCGTAGACCGCAATGTCAGCCTCGCCCAGCCAGGCCGGCATGTCGGGCGGATCGACCAGGCCATCCAGAAACCCGCGCCCGGCGGGCACGTTCAGCGTGCGGCTGCGGTCACCCCCGGCTGGGTTTGGCGCGTCGCCCGAAATACCCACCAACACCTTGCGCAAAGCGGATTCA
>JANNYX010000520.1:0-5567 GCA_031410295.1 Rhodoferax sp. | reverse complement strand
TAATTGAATAGTTTGCTCTAAATAGGTGAGCATTTTCAGATCAAACCCACGCCCACCGCCTTGGTAGGCGAAAGTGGCGTCGGTGAACCGGTCGCACAAAACCACCTCGCCACGGGCCAGGGCCGGCTCAATCAACTGTTGCAAATGGTCGCGCCCCGCGGCGAATAACAGCAAGGTTTCGGTCATGGCGTCCATGGCGTCGTTCAGCACGATGGCGCGCAGTTTTTCGGCCAGCGGCGTGCCGCCGGGTTCTCGCGTGACGGTGACCACACGCCCCTGCGCACGGAACAGCGCCGCCACGCTCTCGATGTGGGTGGACTTGCCGGCGCCGTCGATGCCTTCAAAACTGATGAATAAACCCGGCTTGGTGGCACTCATTCGCGGCTAAGTTGATGCGTCATTGGGTTGCGGTTCAAATGGGGTTGCGGCAGTAGGGTGTTGCGGTTCAATGCTGTCGCGGCTCACTGTTTTCGCTGGAATTTGTTGACTGCCCGATTGTGCTCGGCCAGGGTCTCGCTGAACTGGCTGGCCCCGTCGCCGCGCGCGACAAAATACAGCGCCTTGGTGGGCGCCGGTTTTACCGCAGCCATCAGCGCCGCCTGGCCCGGCATGGCGATCGGTGTTGGCGGCAAACCCGGGCGGGTGTAGGTGTTCCAGGGCGTGTCGGTTTGCAGGTCGCGTTTGCGCAGGTTGCCGTCAAATTTTTTGCCCATGCCGTAAATCACGGTCGGGTCGGTCTGCAGCATCATGCCAATCCTCAGGCGGTTGTTGAAGACGCCGCCGATCAGGGGCCGGTCGGCGCCTTTGCCGGTTTCTTTTTCGACGATGCTGGCCAGAATCAGCGCCTGCTCGGGGCTTTTCAGCGGCGAATTGGCCGGGCGCTGTTTCCAGGCGGCCTCCAAGTGTTCGTCCATGGATTTCAGGGCGCGTTTGAGCACCGCCATGTCACTGGAACCTTTGGCGTAGGTGTAGGTGTCCGGAAAAAAGCGGCCCTCGGGATGCAGGCCGGCGCGGCCCAGGTTGTTCATGATCTCGTCGCCCTCGAGCCCCAGTGTTTTGGGCTTGAGCTGCTCGGCTTTGGACAAGGCCTCGCGCACCTGGCTGAAGGTCCAGCCTTCAACCAGCGTCACGGTCAAAAAGGCTTCTTCGCCCAAAACCAGTTGCGCCAGCAGGCTGCGCGGCGTCATGTTGCGCAGGATTTCATAACTGCCGGCCTTGATTTTCCGCGCGTCGCCCGAGAGCCGAAACCAGGCGTACAGCCAGGTTGGGTTGGTTTTGACACCGGCGTCAACGATGGCCTGCGCCACCGCGCCTGCGGGCATGCCGGTGGCGACAACGACCTCGACCGATTCAGCGCCCGACGCGTCACCGCCAGCCGCGGGCGCCAAGGCCAGCGGCTGGTTCAGCCACCACACAGCGGCGCCGCTCAGCAGCGCCACCGCAACCAACATCACAAGCAAAATTCGCCGCACAGCCTTACGTTCATCAAGTCCTTGGGCCTTTGATGATAATTCAGGGCATGAACGCCTCCCCCGCTGTTGCCCCGACGATCTCCACCGCTGCGTTGCAAGGTGTAACCCGCCTCACCCACCTGGGCGTGATCCAGGCGCAAGGCGTGGACGCCGCCAGTTTTTTGCAGGGCCAACTGACGCAGGATGTGTTGACGATGGCGCAGGGCGAGTCGCGCCTGGCCGCGTTCTGCTCGGCCAAAGGGCGCATGCAGGCCTCGTTTCAGGTCGTCAAACAGACCGATGCCCAGAGCAATGCGGTGTTCCTCCTGGTGTGCAGCCGCGACATTCTGGCGGCCACCTGCAAACGGCTGTCAATGTTTGTGCTGCGGGCCAAAGCCCAACTGCGCGACGCCAGCGCTGATTACGCGGTCTACGGGGTAGTTGGGGTGTTGTGCGAGGCGGGAGCAGCGCAAACGGCGCCCAGAATCGTCGTCCAGCCGCTGACCGATGCGCCACCTCTCGGGCCCGAACTTGGCCTCGATCAATGGTTGTGGGCCGAGGTCCGAAGTGGCATTGGCCGCATCACCTTGCCGACGGTCGAGGCCTTTGTGCCGCAGATGCTCAATTACGAATCGGTGGGCGGGGTGAACTTCAAAAAAGGCTGTTATCCCGGGCAGGAAGTGGTAGCGCGCAGCCAGTTTCGCGGCACCTTGAAACGCCGCGCCTACCTCGTGCGTTGCGACGGGCCAAGAGCGGCAACTTTCGCCGCACTGATGGCGCCTGGCGCTGCCGTGTTTGGCCCGGCTGACGCGCTGCAGCCTTGTGGCACGGTGGTGCTGGCCGCTGCGGTACCGGATCGGGCGGGCGGCGCGCGGACAGCGGGCGGCACAGGCGAAGCGAGCACGGCGGGCATGGGTTTTGACGCGATTGTGTCGATGCAAGTGGCCGCCGCCGACGCTGGCGGCTTGACGCTCGGCAGCGCCGACGGTGCGCCGCTTCTGCTGCTGGCGCTGCCTTATGCCTTGTTGGACGATGTATAAAATGTGGTTGAATATTTTTCTTTGAATTTCCCTCTTATAGAGGCCGTCAAAGAATGTGCATTATTTGCACCTTTATTTATAGCATTTTTGCATAAATATTAAAATATGTTTACATTAAAATTAATTTAACACGACATTTTCAACAAAATTTAAGTCTAGCTCTGAACCCTGTGCGGCGCGCAGTCCACCGCCGCCTTCGCCATCACGTCAAATCCCGCACCATCTCGATGTGCTCGATCCCTGCTTCCAGAAACGGCTCGCCGCGCGCCGCGAAGCCCAGCCGCTGGTAGAACCCTTCGGCACTGCGCTGGGCATGCAGCGCCACGGCGCGGTCACCGCGCACCTTGGCGGCTTGCATCAGCGCCAACAACACGTCGCGGCCCAGGCCATTGCCGCGCAGCACCCGGTCCACCGCCAGGCGGCCAATGATGGCCACACCGATGTGGCTGTCGCCCAGAGCCGCGCTGGACGGCGCCAACAAGCGCCCGGTCCCCACCGGCAAGCCGAGCCGGTTGAAGGCCACCGCATGCAGGCTGGTGTCGTCGGCAAGGTCCCACTCCTGCTCGTGGGGGATGCGTTGCTCCTCGATGAACACCTGTGTGCGCAAGGCCCGCGCGTGCTCCCCAAGCTCGCCCCAGCTGCCGGTTTTCACCTCAACCATCGCCTGCCCGGCTTCGAAACCCTGCAACCAGTCGCGCAACACCTGCGGCACCGGGCGCGAGGTCTGCAAGACCGGGTCAGCAAAAACATACAAAAGTTCGCCGCTGATCAAGTGCTCGTCGCCGCGGAAGATTTCACACTGGAACAACATCGATGAGGTGCCAATGCGCGCGCATTTGATGCACACATCGATCGCATCGTCGTAACGCGCCGAGGCGTGGTATTCAAGCGTGGCCTTCTTCACAAACAGGTCGCCCTGCAGGCGCTGCAACACGGCTTCGTAGGGCAAGGCCAGGGCGCGCCAGTAGTCGGCCACGGCCGTGTCGAAATACATCAGGTAATGGGCGTTGAAGACGATTTTTTGCATGTCGACCTCGGCCCAACGCACGCGCAGGCGATGGCGGAAGCGGAAGTCGCGTGCGGTGAGTTTGGCCTCAGGGGTGGCGCGGGGTGGGGCGTTGGTTTGGGCAGTGGCTTGGGCAGTGGCAGCGGTCATGGCTTCGGTTGGGCGATCAAGGGGATTCAATTATTCCCGAGGAATGCAGCGGCTTGACCAGCACCGGCCGCAAGGTGTAAGGTTGAACCCAACTCACAGGAGGTTCGCCATGAAGGACTTCAAAATTGCCAACCGCATGCTGACGATACGCGGCGAGTTTTATCCCACCGGATTCCTGTTCGTGATGGTGCCATCACTGGAGGTCGCCAACACCCTGGAATCTGCCCTGCGGTCCAGCCATCTCGATGATGGCGACACGATGCTGCTCACCAGCGAAACCATCCTGGAGCAGATCGTGCCCACCGCCGGGCGCCACGGCGACAATTTTCCCTCGGTCGGCACCGAAAGCGCCATGGTGCACAAATACCGGCGCCTCGCGCTGGAAGGCCACTGCGCGCTGATGATCAAGGGCGGCTCGGCCGAGCACACCCGCCAGGTGATGGACAAAGTGCGCACGGTGCCGTTTTCAATCGCTGAAAAATACCGCTTTCTGGTCATTGAAGACATGGATTGATGACCCGGCAAAATTATTCAGAAAAAACTGCGCGTGGCGGCGACTGAGCACAAGACCATGCTGGAGAACACGCCTGAGCGGGTCAAGAACTACTGTTTTGACAAAAAGGTCGCTTGCGCAGCTTGTTGAATAATTCATGCCGTATCAACAGACCCGTTATGCTTCATGTGCCTGAAGCAGATAGACGCGGCCATCGGGGCACTGCTGATCACCTATGGAGCTATTTGTCATGCCTGTCGATACCGCATTGCTGAGCCTGGAAAATCCTGTATTTCGTTCTTGCGCATCGGCCGTCGGCACTCAGAGTCGCTAATGAATAGCGCGGGAGTTTCAAAGGCGTCGTCGCCCTGGCGCACCGTGCCTGCGCTCGGCGACTGGTTCATCGCTGCATTGCTAAGCCTTTCCAATGTGCTGGCAGTCGGCCTGCTCACTGCGGCCCCCCTCGGAGCCCGCGCAATCGACATCAGCCTCGTCGCCGCCTTCGTCGCCGCGACTGTCGGCAGCCTGCTCGTGGCCTGGCTCGGACGCGCCCCGGCCGAAATTGCCGTGCCCGCGCCTTCCACCACGGTGATCTACGCCGCACTCGGCGCCGATCTCGTTGGCCGTAGCGGCGGCGGCGCCGGTCTTTGGGAAATCTGGGCGGCGATGTCGCTCGCAGTGGTATTGATGGGAATCATCGTGCTCCTGGCCGGCTCGATGCGACTCGCTGGGTTCATCAAATTCGTGCCTTCGCCCGTGAGTGCCGGCTTCGTCACCGGAATCGGGCTGCTGGTGATCTGGTCGCAGTTGGGGCCCATCCTCGGGGTGCAGTTGCGTGGCGGGAAGTGGGACACCCTGTGGTCGCAGGTGTTGCCCGGCTCCGTCATCGTCGCCGCAGCGACGGTCCTGGCGCTGCTTCTGGTGCCGCGTTTCAAGTGGCTCGGCGAGCCCGTGCTCGTCGCACTGATTACGGGAACGCTCGCTTATTACTTGCTCAGGGCGGCCACGGGGAGCGGGGCGCTGGGCGGAACCCTGAACGCGTTGCAACCGCAAGCGACGGCCCTGCAGACGACCGCCTCGCTCTGGAGCGTCGTCACGCCCCGCTGGATTGCTGCCACCGCGCTGCAGGTGCTTCCCTACGCGGGCCTGCTTGCGCTGCAGGCCATCATGAACGCAGCCATGACTGCAGTCACGATCGGAAACCTGCTGGGGCAGCGCTCTGACGTGAACCGCTCGCTTGTGGCGCTGGGCTGTGCGAACGTGGTTTGCGGCGCGCTCGGCGCCCTGCCCGTAAGCACGTCGGCCCTGCAGTCCGTGGCGGCAGCGCGCATGAAGGGCGACCCCCGCAGCGTGGCGGCCGGGTCAGTCGTCGTGCTGTTCGTTCTGGTGCTCGTTGCGGGACAGTGGCTGACGTGGATCCCGGTTGC
>JANNYX010000519.1:0-3805 GCA_031410295.1 Rhodoferax sp. | reverse complement strand
AGCGGCACCGACGGCGTGGGCACCAAGCTGCGCCTGGCGTTTGAGTGGAACATGCACGACACCGTGGGCATCGACCTGGTGGCCATGAGCGTCAACGACGTGCTGGTGCAAGGTGCCGAGCCGCTGTTCTTCCTGGACTACTTTGCCTGCGGCAAGCTGGACGTGGACACCGCCGCTGCCGTGGTCGGCGGCATCGCCAAGGGCTGCGAGCTGAGTGGCTGCGCGCTGATCGGCGGCGAAACCGCAGAAATGCCCGGCATGTACCCGGCTGGCGAGTACGACCTGGCCGGGTTTGCCGTGGGTGCCGTCGAAAAATCCAAGATCCTGACGGGCCGCGACATCCAGCCCGGCGACGTGGTGCTGGGCCTGGCCAGCAGCGGCGTGCATTCCAACGGCTTCAGCTTGGTGCGCAAGTGCATCGAGCGCGCCGGTGAGGCGGCCCCCGCCATGCTGGACGGCAAGCCGTTCAAAGAGGCCCTGATGGAGCCTACCCGCCTGTACGTGAAGAACGTGCTGGCCGCGCTGGCGGAGCACCCGCATTCGGAAGATGCCGCCTCGCCCGGCGGCATCAAAGCCCTGGCCCACATCACTGGCGGCGGCCTGCTGGAGAACATCCCCCGTGTGCTGCCCGAAGGCATGGCCGCGCATTTGGTCAAGGGCAGTTGGCCGAAGACCGAGCTGTTCGCCTGGCTGCAAGAGACCGCCGGTATTGATGACATCGAGATGAACCGCACGTTCAACAACGGCATTGGCATGGTGGTGGTGATTGATGCTGCCAGCGCTGCCGCCTGTGCCGCTACCTTGCGTTCATTGGGGGAAAGCGTTTTTGAGATTGGTGTCATTGCGCCCAAGGGGGCGGGGGCTAGTGTGACGGTGGTTTGATTTGCGGGGCCGCCTGACCCACCCCAACGCCGCCAGGGCTTAGGTGTCACAGGCCCTTCGGGCGACCATCTCCAGTACTCGCCATCAGGGCCGCCGCGCAAACTCGCTGCGCTCAAACAAGCGCCGCTCTGTCGGTCCGCTTTGCGGCCCCCAGACCTTGAGGTTTGCGTGCTTCGAGGCTGCGGCAGACAAGCCCCTGCCGCGATGCGGTGCTTCAGGCTGGTCCGCGAAGCAGTGTGGCCCGTTGTGAATATTCCAAGGTCGCGGCTCATAGTATTTGAGCGCACAGCTGCGCCATCCAGCGGCCTGCAACGCCAGATGCGGATTTGGTGTAGGGTTCATCGAGTTCATGGCAGACCGCTTCGCCAGCCGGTAGCGGGCGCCTTCGTCGGCAAATTAATGGCTTGGCCCAATCCCATTGAGTGACGATCATGCTGACAATACAGCTTTTGCCAGCGCCGGGTAATCGGTGTAGCCTGCTGCGCCGCCGCCGTAGTAGGTGGCGCGGTTGCCCTCGTTCAGCGGCGCGTCTTCACGCAATCGGCGGGTGAGGTCGGGGTTGGCAATGAACGGCTTGCCAAACGCCACCAGATCGGCGCCGTCTTTGAGGGACTGCTCGGCGATGGATTTGTCCATCGAGTTATTGACCATCCAGGCGCCTTGTCCGCCCGCGCTGCGGTAAGCCGTGCGCATTGCGGTGTAGTCAAACGCAGTGTCGCCCTGCACGTGGTCGCGCGCGCCGCCGGTGGCGCCTTCGATCAGATGCAAATAGGCCAAGCCAAGCGGCGCGAGCTGCCGCACGACGTGGTCGAACAGTGGCTGCGGGTTTGGGTCCTGGGCGTCGTTGGACGGGGTGACCGGGGACAGGCGAATGCCGGTGCGCGCGCCGCCGATCTCCTGGGTGATGGCGGTCATTACCTGGACCAGGAAGCTCGCTCGATTTTCAATCGAACCACCGTAGGCGTCGGTGCGCTGGTTGGAGCCACTGCGCAAAAATTGGTCGATCAGGTAACCGTTGGCGCCATGCACTTCAACGCCATCAAAACCGGCGGCGATGGCGTTGGCAGCGGCATGGCGGTAGTCGTTGACGATGCCGGGCAGTTCCTCCAGCCGCAGCGCGCGCGGGGGCGAGGTGGCTTCAAACGTGGGGATGCCGTCTTTGATCAACACAGTTTTGGTTTTGGCGGTGATGGCGCTGGGCGCCACAGGAGCCCCACCGCCCGGCTGCAGCGCGTTGTGCGACACCCGCCCGACATGCCAGAGTTGCACCACGATCTTGCCGCCAGCGGCATGCACGCTGTCGGTCACGCGCCGCCAGGCCGCCACCTGCTCGGCGCTCCAGATGCCCGGCACGTCGGCATAACCCTGGCCCTGGTGGCTGATGGCGGTGGCCTCGGTGACGATCAAGCCGGCGCCATTGACCGGGTCAGCGCGCTGCGTGTAATACGTCACCATGGCGGCGGTGGGCACGGCGCCGGGCGCGCGGTTGCGGGTAAGCGGGGCCATCACGACGCGGTTGGCGACGTGGATGTCGCCGAAGTGAAAGGGAGTAAACAAGGTGGCGGGCAGGGCTCTGGTCATGGCGATGGGGCTGCGTGGGGTGTTTGGACTTGCCACCTGAGCGGCCTGTTTGAAAAGCCGTGCTTCAAGTCGCGTAACCTGGGTTCTCGCGGTCCAGCTTGCGCAACAGTGCCGGCCAGGCCAGGGTGGCGGCGCTTTGGCCGCCCATCTCCATTTTCAAGGCATCTTTGTTGGCCTCCATCGGCGCCGGGCCGATCAGGTTGATCTCACCACCCGCCTGGGCGTCAATCTGGATGCGGCAGGCAGACTCCAGGAAGTACATCAGCAGGAACGCCTCCGGGATGGTTTTGCCAACGGTTAGAAGGCCGTGATTGCGCAGGATCAGGTTGCTGGCAGCCCCCAGACTGGCTTGCAGGCGCGGTTTCTCGCCAGCGTACAGGGCGATGCCTTCATAGTCATGGTAGGCGATGGAGTTGAGCACCACTGTGGCTTGCTGGCTCAGCGGCAACAGGCCGGTTTTCTGGGCGCTGACGCCCACGCCCGCGCGGCTGTGGGTGTGCATCACGCAGCCAGCATCGTCGCGCGCCTCGTGGATGCAGCTGTGAATCGTGAAACCGGCTGGGTTGACAGGGAAGGGCGAGTCGTTGAGCTTGTTGCAAGCCTGGTCAATCTTGATCAGGCTTGAGGCGGTGATTTCGTCAAACATCAGGCCGTAGGGGTTGATCAAAAAGTTGTGTTCGGGGCCGGGGATACGCGCCGAAATGTGGGTGAAGATCAGATCGCTCCAGCCATAAGCGGCGACCAGCCGGTAAGCGGCGGCCAGGTCCATGCGCAATTGCCATTCTTCGGCGCTGACAACTTCTTTGAGGGATGGGATTTTCATGGCGGCTCCGGTGAGTGGTGGGTAACTACGCGCATCGTATTCCGATTGCGACGGCGACGCTGTCCTCGCCACGACAGGCGAGGGTTTTTACAGTGGCGATACCTGTGACGGAGCGGCCCGGCCCGGGGAATATGCTAAAATGTACAAATCTATGAAAATTGTACAAAATGCAGACTATTGCCCTGAGTGAATTCCGTGCCCACGCCTCGGCCATGATTGACCTGGTGGAAAAGGGTGAAACCGTGCGCATTTTGCGCCATGGCAAACTGGTGGCCGAAATCAGGCAGCCCCTGCAGGAGCCGGATAAATTATCGGCATGGAAGCGTCCGATCAAGCCGCTCAATATCGTGCGGCCCGACGGGAAAACCGGCGCCCAGCTCATCATCGAAGAGCGGGAGAGTGGCTGGTGAACCGCCTCCTGATGGACAGTTCGGCGCTCTTCAAGCGCTACAACGTGGAGCTCGGCAGCGACCGGGTGGCGGCGCTGGTGGCCGGCGCGCGGGAGCTGGTGGTTGCCGC
>JANNYX010000518.1:0-6899 GCA_031410295.1 Rhodoferax sp. | reverse complement strand
GTTGGCCGTGTTCACCCGCAGCTGGCGGGCGCTTTTGTAATTCAGCCCAATGCGTTCGGCATCTGGCACACCCATCGCCACCGAGGTGGCGCCGGTGTCAACCAACAGGGTGACTGGGCGGCCATTGATCAAGCCCTGGGTTGAAAAGTGCCCGCCGCTGCCGGCCGGCAAGACGATCCGCCCAGCGCTGCTGGGCGCCGGTTCGCCGCCAGCCACGCTCACCGGCACATCGCCCAAGCGCAATTTAAGTTTCGTGTTGCCGATGCCGACCACCACCAGCTCGCCTTGCGCCGACAACACTTTGACGCCCTGGTGGCTTTCGCCCACCGCCACCGCCTTGGGCGCGCCGCCGTCCACCACCAGCAGCGCTTTGCTGCCCAACACGCCGGCCAGGGCCACGGACTGCGCCCGCGCCGCGCCGGGCAAGGCCAGGCCAATTACAAGGATCAGAGCCAGCCAGGCAGCAAGCCAGAAAGCCATTGCAAGCACCGCCAACGGGGCCGGCGCGCGGGTGACGGCAAGCGGCAAATTCAACATCAATCGCGGAAATTGTTGAAGGACAGCGGCAAGTCGGGGATGTCTTTCTTGATCAGCGCCATCGCCGCCTGCAAGTCGTCACGCTTGGCCCCGGTCACACGCACCGCGTCGCCCTGGATCGCGGCCTGCACCTTGAGCTTGCTGTCCTTGATCATGCGCTGGATTTTTTTTGACACGTCGGACTCAATCCCGTTCCTCACCTTGATCACCTGCTTGACCTTGTCGCCGCCCATTTTCTGCACATCGCCCTTGTCGAGGAATCGCACGTCGACGCTGCGTTTGGTGAGTTTGTTGCGCAGAATGTCTTCAATCTGGCCGAGCTGGAATTCAGCGTCGCCAATCAGCGTGATGTCTTTTTCTTTCAGCTCAATGGCCGCGGCCGTGCCTTTGAAATCGAAACGCGTGGCGATCTCTTTGGCCGTGTTTTCAACCGCGTTTTTCACTTCCACCAGATTGGCTTCGCAGACCGTATCAAAAGAGGGCAATTTCGGCTCCAGAATGCAACAGGGCGACAATAAAGCAATGTTAGTCGAGAAAAATGTCCAGCTACAGCCTTACAACAGCTTTCACATTGTGGCCAAGGCGCATTCGCTGGTGCGCGTGGGGCATCTGGAGGTGTTGCAGCAGGTGATCGCCAGCCCCGACTGGCGCGGGCAGCCCAAATTTATCCTCGGCGGGGGCAGCAATCTGGTGCTGACTGGCGATGTGAAACAGCTGGTGTTGAAAGTCGAGTTACAGGGCAAACAGCTGGTCGACGAAACGCCCAAGGCCTGGGTGGTGCAAGCCGATGCCGGTGAAAACTGGCACGATTTTGTCGCCTGGACGCTGGCGCAAGGTTGGCCCGGACTGGAAAACCTGGCACTGATCCCGGGCACCGTCGGCGGCGCACCCGTGCAAAATATCGGCGCCTATGGCGTGGAGTTGCAAGACCGCTTTTTGTCGCTGGATGCGGTTGATTTGGCGACCGGTCGAAGTTTCACGCTGAATGCCGCACAGTGCGGTTTTGCCTACCGTGATTCCGTCTTCAAACACGCGCCTCCGCTGGTCTCGCAGCTCGACCGACCGCCGGACCACGCGCTGGCCGCCGGCATGGGCCTGGCTGGCCGGGCCATGATCACCCGTGTGCGTTTCTGGCTGCCCAAACCGTGGAAGGCGGTGCTGGGTTACGCCGACCTGGAGAAAAAACAGGCGGTCAACAAGGTCGTGTCACCCAGCGCGCAGCAAATATTTGACTGGGTTTGTGAAATTCGCCGCGCCAAGCTGCCCGACCCGGCTGTACAGGGCAACGCCGGCAGCTTCTTCAAGAACCCTACCGTGAGCAAGGAACAGTGCGTCGACATCATCGCCCGTGACCCGAAAATCGTGCATTACCAGCTGGCTGATGGCACCGTGAAACTGGCCGCTGGCTGGCTCATTGACGCCTGCGGCTGGAAGGGCAAAACTGTTGGGCAAGCCGGCGTTCACGAGAAACACGCCCTGGTGCTGGTGAACTGCGGCTCGACGGGCAGCGTGAACAGCGCGCTTGGAGAAGTCGCACGAGGCGGGAATGTGGAGGTCGCACGTGGCGGAAATGTGGAGGTCGCACGTGGCGCGACGGGCGGTGAAGTGATGACCCTGGCGAAATCGATTCAGACCAGTGTCTACGAGCGTTTTGGCATTCTTTTGGAGCCGGAGCCGGTGGTGCTTTGAAGCGCTGTGCCCTCATCAATTTTGGCTAGTCTCTTCTTTACACCGGCGCGTAATCGAAGTATGTTTGGGCGGGTCGACCGGCTCGGCGGCAATTTAAACAGGGGAATCACATGCAGCCTCTCATTGACATTGGCCTGGTCATGCTCATTTCGGGCGTCATGGGTGGATTGGCGAACTCTTTTCTCCTGGATGCAGAGCAGGAGCAGCGCTTGCCATGGTGGCAACACGTGGTCGTCGGCGTCGTTGCGGCTTTCATGGTGCCACTGTTTCTGAATGTGATTTCAGGCGATCTCATCGACAAGATTCGCGGGGCCGACGGCAAGGGCGGTGACTATTCGAAAATGTTCGTTCTGGCGGGTTTTTGTCTGGTGGCCGCCGTGTCCTCGCGGGCGTTTATCAAGACCATGTCGGAGAAAATGCTGCAAAACCTGCAAAGGAAGGTTGACGCGGTCGACAAGAAGGCGGATGTGGCGGTGGTCAAATCCGAATCGGCGCAAGTGCAGGCGAGTGCAGCTTCCGCCGACGCCAATGAGGCGCGCCAGGCGGTTGCGCCGCTGGTGGAGGACGACGTCACGCCCGAATCCGACGCGGCGGTCTCCTTTGGCATCGATCCAGGGCCGCCTCCCGTAGAAACTACGCCAAATGAAAGTGCGGTGTTGAAGGCGCTCACCGACACCAAATTTGCGCTTCGGTCCTTGACTGGAATATCAAGTGACGCCGGGCTTGCCAAAACAGATACCAGCGCGGCAATAACAAAACTTCTCTCGAAGGACTTGATTGGGGAGACTTTGGGCAAGAGTGGTCAACCGCGGTGGTTCCTCACAAAAGCCGGTCGCCTGCGCGCGCTTGGGCGATAACATTCAGCCAAATGGAGCGCGCCTACCCCTGGTTGCTGCCGCGCCCCTTGGCTGTTCCTGCGAACGCGCCACGACGAGGTCCGCGCTGAGACTGCGCCTCAATCCCCCGTCAACTTGAACATCTCGCCGTCTTTTCCCAGCGACAGCAGCCCGGCTTTGGCGTAGATGCCCAGCTTCTCCCGCGTATCCACAATGTCAAGGTTGCGCATCGTCAACTGGCCGATGCGGTCCAGCGGCGTGAACGAGAGTTCGCCTTTCTCCATCGTCAGCCGTTCGGGCTTGTAGGTGAGGTTGGCGGACTCGGTGTTGAGCAGCGAATAGTCGTTGCCCCGGCGCAGTTCGAGCGTGACTTCGCCGGTGATGGCGCGCGCCACCCAGCGCTGGGCGGTTTCGCGCAACATGATGGCCTGGCTGTCAAACCAGCGGCCCTGGTAGAGCAGCCGCCCGAGTTTGCGGCCGTTCTCGCGGTACTGCTCGATGGTGTCTTCGTTGTGGATGCCAGTCACCAAGCGTTCGTACGCTATGAACAAAAGAGCGAGGCCGGGCGCTTCGTAGATGCCGCGGCTTTTCGCTTCAATGATGCGGTTTTCGATCTGGTCGCTCATGCCCAGGCCGTGGCGGCCGCCGATGCGGTTGGCTTCCATCAGCAGCTCGACCGGGTCGGTGAATTCAACCCCGTTCAGCGCGACCGGCATGCCTTCTTCAAAGCGCACCGTCACCTGTTCGGCCTTGACCACCACGTCGTCCTTCCAGAAAGCCACGCCCATGATGGGGTTGACGATCTTGATGCCGCTGTTCAGGTGCTCCAAGTCCTTCGCCTCGTGCGTCGCACCCAGCATGTTGGAGTCGGTCGAATAGGCTTTTTCGGCCGACATCTTGTAGCCAAATCCGGCGGCAGTCATGAAGGCCGACATTTCAGCGCGGCCACCCAGTTCGTCGATGAAGAGCTGGTCCAGCCAGGGTTTGTAGATCTTCAGGTCGGGGTTGGTGAGCAGGCCGTAGCGGTAAAAGCGCTCGATGTCGTTGCCCTTGAAGGTGCTGCCGTCGCCCCAGATGTTGACATCGTCTTCCTTCATCGCCGCCACCAGCATCGTGCCCGTCACCGCGCGGCCCAGCGGCGTGGTGTTGAAGTAGGTCACGCCAGCGGTGGAGATGTGAAAGGCGCCGGCTTGCAGCGCGGCAATGCCTTCTGTGGCGAGCTGGTCGCGGCAATCGACCAAGCGGGCTTTTTCAGCGCCGTACTCCATCGCTTTGCGCGGAATTTCGTCGTAATCGGGTTCGTCCGGCTGGCCCAGGTTGGCGGTGTAGGCGTAAGGCACCGCGCCTTTGAGCTTCATCCAGTGCAGCGCGGCGCTGGTGTCAAGGCCGCCGGAAAACGCGATGCCGACTTTTTGATTCAGGGGGAGGTGCTGGAGGATGGTGGCCATAATAATTTTTTGTAAAAGCGTAGCGAGAAGCCGTCAGGCTAGGCGCGAAACATGTCGGCATCAACCCCGAAGAAAACCGGAGCGCACTTCGGGTGCGTGAGGATTTTCTTTGGGCTGCAACGACGCATCACGGTTTCGCAGTAGCTTTTTTAACCGAAATGGCAGATGTAGTGGTAGCTCTCGGCGACTCTAATCTCGAATTTCGAGTTGCCAGCAACGCTGAATTTCTCACCCGGCGACGATTTGACCCACGCGTCGCTGCCCGCCAGTTTGTACTCACACGCGCCACCCGTGCATTCCATGATCTCGGGTGCGCCGGTGTTGAAGGTCAATGTTGAAGGCAAGATCACGCCGACCGATTTTTGGGTGCCATCCGCGAAGGTCACGCCGTGGCTGATGCATTTGCCGTCGAAATAAACCTTGGCTTGGGTCGCAACGGCAACGTTGCTTAAAGTTTCGGAGATGCCGTCTAGTTTGGAGGTGGTCATAGTTTTTCATTTTAAGCGGGCAGCAACCAGACCGATCGAGATACTGCTCGTTTTCAGAGCACTTGGGAGCCAACCCCAATGAGCGCAGTGGGCAACGCCAAAGTGGTGCCAATGGCCATAAAACCAAGACGGCGCTAATGCGGGGCGAGATCACGTTTGCTGTAACCCGGGTGCGCAGTGGTGACTTTTACCCCAGCGCCCGAGCGCGCGGATGGAGCTTTGAGCAAGCGCCGGCAGCGTCGAATGGCGCTCCCGGCAGGTCTCAGTTCGTGTCGGCCTTGATGTTGGCGGCCTTGATCACGCCTTCCCAGCGTTCGTAGTCGCGCTTGAGATAGGCGGCAAATTCACCCGGCGAATCGCCGACGATGACCGCGCCCAGTTTCTCCATCTGGGCCTTGACCTCGGGTTTGGCCAAGGCCTTCAGCATCGCCTCGTTCAGGCGGGTGACGATGGCGGGCGGCGTTTTGGCCGGAGCCAGCAGTCCCACCCATGGTGCGGTTTCTTCAAAGCCGGGAAAGCCGATCTCAGCCATCGTCGGCGCATCGGGGAACTGGGGCAGCCGTTTGGCGGTGCCGACGGCCAGAATCTGCAGCCGCTTGGCGCTGACGTTTTCGGCAATGCCGATGACCGGGTAGAACATGTAATCGACTCGCCCGGCCATCACTTCAAGCAGCGCCGGGCCATTGCCTTTGAACGGCACATGCAGCATTTTTGCCTTGGCCAGCGTGGCCAGCAACTCGCCTGCGAGGTGGCCGGAGCCGCCGTTGCCCGACGATGCAAAACTCGTTGCCTCGGCCTTGCTGCGGGCTTTTTGAAGCAACTCCGGCATCGACTTGATCGTCGAGTCGTGCGCGCTGACGGCCACCAGTGGCAGCGTGGCCGCGTTGGCAATCGGCGCGAAATCGGTTTTTGGATTGAAGCCGGACTGCTCACCGAGCAAAATCGGGTTGACGTTCAGGCCGAGAGAGGAAAACAGCAGCGTGTAGCCGTCGGGTGCCGCATTTTTAACTTCGCGAATGGCGATCATCGAGCTGGCGCCGGCCTTGTTTTCAACCACCACCGGCTGCCCCAGGGTTTCGCTCATGTCTTTAGCCAGCACGCGCGCAATGATGTCCGTCGGGCCGCCGGCCGCGAAGCCGACCAGCAAGCGCATCGGCTTGGCCGGAAAAACGTCGGCGGCGTGGACGGAACTCATTGCGACGCTGGCGAGCAGGCTTGCGACGAGAAGGCTGAGAAATGCTTTTTTCATATTGATGTCTCCTTGGGTCAAGTTCTAATTTCCGTTGTGCATCGGACGCGTTGGCCCTGGTCTGGATGCGTTCATTGGGCTACTCTAGTGCAGCACCTTTCAGGGTCAGATACCGACTTGCAATAAGGCAAATGCATCATTGAAAGACCCCGAAATTTCGTGTGACCCCGGACTTTCTTTTGCGGACTGTCTTTTGAAGACGGAATCTGACCCCATTGATTCGTCTGGTTAAGGAAGACGTGGTCGGTCATTGGCTGATCATTTACGAGCGTGTCAGATTTGACTGTCTGTAAATTACTATCTATTTTGTAGCTACATATGAATATTAGACGTTGTCTACAAGACTTTTTAACCTTAAGAATCTGCCGAAAACCGCGTCAACAACTCCCCCGCCAGCGGCGTCGATGCCAGCAGCCCATCAGCGTTGGCAACCATCCGCACAGCATCGTGTCCTTAAGCGATGCCGGCGCGCACCTGACCTTCTTCAATGATGCCGGCTTCGGCCTGCACCTGATGGGCCACTGGGCACGTGAACTCGGCTCGATGTCGATGAGCGAAGCCGTGCGCCGCCTCACCAGCCAGCCGGCGCAAGTCTTCGGCATGCACCAGCGCGGCACGATCCGCGAAGGCTACGCCGCAGACCTGCTGCTGT
>JANNYX010000517.1:0-2267 GCA_031410295.1 Rhodoferax sp. | reverse complement strand
CCGAGCTCAAGGACCTGAAGGTCGAAACAGCGGCGGGCGACGTGCCCTTGGCGCGGCCGCTGTGGGTGCAGGACGTGTTTCGCCACACGGCAGGTTTTGTCTACGGTGGCGCGACCCGCTCACCGCGCATCAAGAAGATGTACAGCGACCTCAATATCGAAGCCAGTGAAGCGGACATCACGGCCGAGGCGATGTTGAAGAACCTGGGCACGATTCCCCTGTCGCAACAACCCGGCACCATGTGGGAATATTCCATCGCCACCGACGTGCTGGGCCTGCTGCTTGAGCGCGTGGAGCAAAAGCCGCTGGATGCGATTTTGAAAGAACTGCTGTTTGACCCGCTGGGCATGAAAGACACCACCTGGTGGGTCGAGCCAGCGCAATGGGGCCGTATGGCCGAAGCGCCCGACAGCGACCCGCTCAAGGCCGGTATGTTGAAGAGTTACCGGCAAAACGCCAACCCGCTTGGGAAGAGTTATTTCAAAGGTGGCGCCGGCCTGGTCAGCACCGCGTCTGACTACCTGAAATACGCGCAGATGATGGTCAACGGCGGCGACTACGACGGCCGGCGTTACCTGTCGCGCAAGACCGTGGAGCTGATGCTCTCCAACCACATCGTCGGCATGGCTGGCTCGACCATCGCCACCACCGGCCCCGGTTACGGTTTCGGCCTGGGGTATGGCGTGCGCCTGGACGAAGGCATGGGCTGGGCGCCCGGCTCCAAGGGCGATGCCATGTGGGCCGGCGCCTGGGGCGCCAGTTTCTGGATCGACCCGAAGGAAAGACTGGTCGGCATCCTGATGGCGCAAGGGCCGTCAACGCGTGTGCAGACCCGCATGTTGTACAAAAACCTGGTCTACGGCGCCTTGGTGCGCTGAGGCGGAATTTGTCCAGATCAGCTGTGAAAACGGCGGGTCATTTTCCCTTGTAGTTAGTATTTTACATATCAATATTGACAATTAATAGTTATATATACTACCAATAATATAGCTATAAATCGTTATTATTAGACGGCCTATTGTTGATCATATATATTAATAAAAATCCTAAGAGAAATTTGGCCGCCGTTTTTCAATAAACGCCATCACCGCTTCTTTGTGATCCGCCGTTTTATGCGCAATCGCCTGGTAGCCGGCCGACAGTTCCAGCAGTGATTCGAGGCTGCTGCGTTCACCCTCGCGCAGGAGGCGCTTGGTCATGCGCAACACGCCGCCGGGGTTGGCGGCGATTTTTTCGGCGAGTTTGCGCGCCTCAGGCATCAATTGATCGGGCGCCACCACGCGCGACACCAGGCCACATTCCAGCGCCTCACTGGCCGTCAGCGCCTCGCCGGTGAAGGCCATTTCCGCGGCTTTGGACTTGCCGACCAGACGCGGCAACAACCAGGCGCCGCCGTCGCCGGGGATGATGCCAACACGGACAAAACTCTCGGCAAAGGTGGCCGTGTCGGCGGCGATGCGGATGTCGCACATACAGGTCAAATCCAGCCCCGCGCCAATCGCCGCGCCATTGACGGCGCAGATCACCGGCACGTCAAGGAGGTACAGCGCTTTGGGCAGGCGCTGGATGCCGTTGCGGTATTCCTCGCGGATCAGTTCGGGTGAAATATCCTGCTCAAAAAAGCGCCGCATGTCCTTGACGTTGCCGCCCGAGCAAAACACCGGGCCGTCTGCGGCCAGGATGACAACGCGGATGCCCGGGTCCAGCGTGATGGCGGCGCAGGCGTCGACAAACTCCTGCACCGCCGTGTTGCCGGTCAAGGCATTGCGCGTTTCCGGCTGGCTCATGGTGAGGGTGAGGATGGCGCCGTCGCGCCCGGATTTCAAAAAATTGGCCATTGCTTTTTCCTTGCTTTTTCCTGGTTTAGTCGGTGGTTTGGCGAATCAGGTTCAGTGCCAGGCCCGCGTGGTCGTCCACTAACGCCGCACCCAGCACCTCGTGCCAATGCGACTCGGAGCCGGCGCCCAGGCGCCAATGGTGCAGGCGGCGGGTGTAGATCTGCAAATCAAATTCATGGGTGAAGCCAATCGCGCCGTGGATCGAATGGCTCAAGGCGGCCACCTCGACTGCCGCTTCGCTGGTGCGTGCCTTGGCGATGGCAGCGCGCAGGCGGTCTGGCAACAGGCCGCTGGACGCGCAGCCGATCTGCGCCGCCATGCGCGCGGCCAGGGCCTGCTCGGCCATCACCGCCAACTGGTGCTGGATGGCCTGGAATTTTCCGATTGGCCGGCCAAATTGCACACGCTGGTTGGCGTATTGCAGCGTCA
>JANNYX010000516.1:0-1634 GCA_031410295.1 Rhodoferax sp. | reverse complement strand
GGCAGAGCCGGTGCTGTCGGCCCGCGGCCTGCAACGAAGTTTTGGCGCGGTGGTCGCCGCTGCCGATGTGAATATCGACGTGGCGGCAGGCGAACGCCTGTGCCTCATCGGCAGCAATGGCGCGGGCAAAACCACTTTTGTGAACATGATCACCGGTTATCTCAAACCCAGCGCGGGCCATATTTTCCTGGCGGGCGAGGACATCACGCAACGCACACCGCGCGAGATCACGCGCCGCGGCGTGGCGCGTTCGTTCCAGATTCCGCAACTGTGCCTGCCCATGACGGTGCTGGACAACGTGCTTACGGCCCTGCATTGTGGTCGCGGCAACAGCCAGTTCTTCAAGAACGCCAGAGATGACGACTCGGTGGCGCACGGCATGGATTTGCTGGCGCGGTTTGGCTTGGCCGGCCACGCCGCGCGCCCGGTGCTGGAACTGCCCGGCGGCGTGCGCAAACTGCTGGACATCGCCATGGCGCTGACTGGACAACCGCACGTGCTGCTGCTTGACGAACCCACCAGCGGCGTCAGCGCGGACGAAAAATTCAGCACCATGGACACCGTGATGAACGCCATGGAACGCAGCGCCGGCAGCGCGCCGGTGACCGTGATTTTTGTGGAACACGACATGGACATCGTGCGCCGCTACGCCAGCCGCGTTGCCGCCTTTTACAGTGGCCGGGTGATTGCCGATGGTCTCGCGAAAAACGTGTTGACTGACCCCGAAGTGCAACGTTACGTCACCGGCAGTGCGCAGCAAGCCCATCCGGCGAAGGAGGCACACGCATGATCACGCTTGAATCTGCGAAGGTCGCCATCCATAACGTGGAAGTGCTTCGCGGTTTTTCTGTCCGCATCGAAGCCGGTGCGATGGTCGGGCTGATTGGCCGCAATGGCGCCGGCAAAACCACGGTCATGCGCACCATCATGGGCCATCTGCCTTTGCTCGGTGGCAGCCTGCGATTTGACGACGTAGACCTGGCGCATGCCCCGGCGCATGAGCGCGCCGCCATGGGCATTGGTTACATGCCGGAAGACCGCGGCCTGGTGCCTGAGCTGACGGTTGAAGAGAATATTTGCCTGCCGCTGTGGGTCTCCAAAAGCCTGCCCTTGCGCGAACGGCTGGACTTTGTTTATGGTGTCTTGCCCGAACTGCTGGAGATGCGCGAGCGCCGCGCGATGCTGCTCTCAGGCGGCCAGCAAAAACTGGTCGCGCTGGCGCGGGCTTTGTCGGTCGGCACGAAACTGCTGCTGCTGGATGAGCCTTTTGAAGGCGTGGCCCCGGCGCTGTCGCAGCGCCTGTCAGAAGTTGTGGGCAAGCTGCGTGGTGGTGGCTTGTCGGTGCTGATCAGCCAGTCAGACTTGAACCACTCGCGCGACCTGCTCGACGCAGAAGTCGTGATCGAGCGCGGGGCGAATGTCAGCCTAGCGTGACTTGATTCTGGGTGAGATAAAGAATTCGCTTTACAAAATCGAATGGGTATTGGCGCAAATCGTTCGATTCAGTTAAAATGATCGAATTAACCTATTTAATGGCGCCAGCCAAAAACTTCCTTCATGCAAACTTTTACCGCCAACGAAGCCAAAACCCGTTTTGGCGAGTTTCTTGACCAGGCGCAACGCGAGCCAGTAGC
>JANNYX010000515.1:0-4754 GCA_031410295.1 Rhodoferax sp. | reverse complement strand
GCCGGAAAAAACCGCCGAGGAGTTCACGCCCGACGGCTTTTTCAAGACCGGGGATGTCGGCAAAATTGACGAGCGCGGTTACGTCACCATCGTGGGCCGCTCCAAAGACCTCATCATCAGCGGCGGCTACAACGTCTACCCGGCAGAGATCGAGGCTTACATCAACGAATTGCCGGGTGTGCTCGAAAGTGCATTGGTCGGCATCCCCCACGCTGATTTTGGCGAAGTGGGCGTGGCGGTGGTGGTGGCCAAGCCGGGGGCCGTGCTGAGCCCGGAACAGATCATCGCCAGCCTCAAGGCGAAACTGGCCAATTTCAAAATTCCCAAACGTTGCCACATCGCCATCGAGCTGCCACGCAACAGCATGGGCAAGGTGCAAAAGAACCTGTTGCGCGAACAGTTCGCCTGATTCCATTTCTAAATCATTCGTGCAGGTCGTTGCGGCTCCTAGTCGTGCTTGCGCACTGTCTTCGTCGCCACGCCTACTTCACAAATGATTTGGAAATGGAATGAGGCAGGGCGCTGATTCAGCGCGACAGCACGGCCAACTCAGCGCAACACCAGCACCGGCAGCGGGGAATGCGTCAGCACGTTGTTGGTCTCACTGCCCAGCACCAGGCGCTTGATGCCGGTGCGGCCGTGCGAGGCCATCACAATCAAATCAGCCTTGTGTTTTTTGGCGGTGGCGAGTATTGATTCAGCGGTCAGGTTCGATTTCACCACCAGCGCCCGGGCCTTGACGCCTTCTACGTCCGCCGCTTTTTTGACGGCGTCCACCGTGGCCTGTGCTTCGCGCACCCACTGTGCCTCGATCTTTTCGACATCGCTGGTCGAAATCCACGCTGCGCCGTCCCACATGGCGACCACGCTGCGCGGCACGACACGCAGGGCCAGCAGCTCGGCATCAAACGCGTGCGCAAGGGCAATCGCGCTATTTACGGCTCTTTTTGACAGGCTGGATCCATCCGTCGCCACAAGAATGCGTTTGTACATGAGAGGCTCCTTCGGTAGTTTATTTTCACAGCATAGGACAGCGCCGGTCGACATGGGTTGATCCAGATCAAGCCAAAGGTGGTTTTGCAATTTGAACCGGTATCATGGACGGTCGCGACAAAACACAGGAAACCAGGCATGGACTCAACCCGTCCCATCACGACTTTGGAAGAAGTATTGGCCCGGCTGGACGGCACCGTGGCTGAACTGGTCGACACGCAATCCCGGCTGGCCACCTGCCAGGCCCAGCTTGAAGAAATGAACCGGCTGGTGTTCGAGCAAAGCGCCACCGACCCGCTGACCGGCTTGAAAAACCGCGCCGCGTTTGAGCGCATCATGAACCAGCAGTCGGCCCGCACGGGCCGCACCAAGTCTTCGCTGGCACTGTTGATGGTTGACGTTGACAAGCTCCAGCTTTACAACGACGAGTTTGGCCGCCACGGCGGTGATGAGGTGTTGCAGCAGGTGGCGCAAGCGCTCAAAAGCCACGCCCGCGCCTACGACTACGTGGTGCGTTACCAGAACGACGAATTTGCCGTGGTCTTGCCGGATACCGATGTTGAAGGCGCCCGGGTCGTCGCCGAGCGGGTGCGCAGTTCGGTAAAAGCCATCCGCTGGCGGCACCGGGGGATGACAGTGAGTATTGGGGCCGCGGGAGGCGTGCAGAATTCGACGGGCGCCGACCTGCAGGACGAGGGGAAAACGCTCACGGCGCGGGCAATTGCCGCGCTGGCGCGGGCGAAGGGGGAGGGTGGGGACCGGGTCGGGACCGTTTGAGCGTCGCTTACAGGTTGCTTCAGGTCGCTTAGCGCAACCCACGCACAAATTCGCTGGGCCAATGGGTAAACGATAACGGCGTAAACGACATCGGGGAAAGCGCCAACTCGGAAAGCGCCAAAGGGGAAAGCGCCAAAGGGGAAAGCGCCAACACCAAAATCTTTTCCAGCCAGCGCGGGCAATGCAGTACCCGCGTGGCGACAATCTTTAGTGTGGTTAAGGGCTGCGGCGCTTAAGGGCTGCGGCGCTTAAGGGCTACGGCGCTTAAGGGTTGCTTGGGCAGGTGCTCAAGGCGGGAAGCGCTGCAGTAACCAAAATATTCAAAACTGCTGGCGCTCCACCGCCTACGCCGCAAAATTGGTAAATCGCGGGAAGTGTCGTGCAGGTGCCAGCGCCAGCGTTGCAGTTTCCATTGGCAGCCGTGGAAATTTCATACACGGGGGTTCCGCCGGCGCCGTAGGAATAAGTAACCTGGCCGCGGCCACCCACATTCGCCGTGTTCCACGGGCCGACGTTTTCGTCATCGGCGGCGCCCGGGTCATGTTGTTCAACCACGATGCCACCGGGAGCTGCGCTGTGCTTTTCATTCCAGCCTGGGGCGTTGACAGCGGTCGATCGGCCGCAGGCAAAATTGCTGGCCAAAATGGTGTTCACTTGAGCCTGTGTCAAATAGGACGGGCCGTTGCCGCAGCCTGCAAATGCGGGGTCCACAAAACCTGCAAGAAGGACGGCACCCACAGCGATGATTGATTTCATTTCTCGTATCTCCAAAAATAGCAGAGCCTGAATATAGGCCAAAACTTGAATCGATCAGGCGACTAATGCCGACCGACGTTGACAATTCAAACGAAGCAATTTTCGCGCCAAATATTAAAAATCATCGTAAGTTGTTGTTGGCTTTGGTTTTTTCCCCTCTAGCCCGCTTCTGCGTGGAGCCTCTATCAGATCGATGTAAGATTTTTCGACAGCAAATGTGCTCCGTATCGTCAAAATCTAGGCGAGGCTGGCGCGAGGATAATCCGGGCCATGCCGGTTGAAAAACAGTCAAATTCAAACCTTTGGCGCATGTCCGTGGCCCCGATGATGGATTGGACCGACCGCCATTGCCGCTATTTCCACCGGCTGCTGTCCAAAAACGCCTTGCTTTACACCGAAATGGTCACCACCGGTGCGTTGCTGCACGGCGACCAGCCGCGTCATCTTGATTTCAATGCTGAAGAGCACCCGGTGGCTTTGCAACTTGGCGGCAGCGAGCTGTCGGAACTGGCCCAATGCGCCCGGCTCGGCGAAACCTGGGGTTACGACGAGATCAACCTCAACTGCGGCTGCCCATCGCCCCGGGTGCAGCGCGGCTCTTTTGGCGCGTGTTTGATGGCCGAGCCTGCACTCGTTGCCGACTGTGTGAAGGCGATGGTCGATGTGCTGGACCCGGCCAAAACACCGGTGACGGTGAAACACCGCATTGGCATCGACCGCACCGAGGACACACCGCAGAGTTACGCCTTCGTGCGCGATTTCGTCGGCACGGTGTCCGAAGCCGGCTGCCAGACCTTCATCGTGCACGCCCGCAACGCCTGGCTCAAGGGCCTGTCGCCCAAGGAGAACCGCGAAGTGCCGCCGCTGCGTTATGAGATCGTGCATCGGCTCAAAATTGACTTTCCCCGGCTCACCATCGTGATCAACGGCGGCCTCACAAACTCCGCGCAGATTGACGAAGCCTTGCGCCACGTCGACGGCGCCATGCTCGGTCGTGAGGCCTATCACAACCCCTGGTGGCTGGCCTCGTGGGACGCCGCGTTTTATGGCGATGCGGTGTCGCCCCTCACGCGCGAACAGGTGGAGTCGCAGATGTGCGACTACATGGCGCGCGAAGCGGCTTTGCATGGCACACCCTGGAGCGCCATCGCCCGCCACATGCTTGGCCTGCGCCACGGTTTGCCGGGCAGCCGGCGTTGGCGCCAGGTGTGGAGCGACCACCGGCTTAAAACCTTGCCGCCGCATGAAGTGATGGCACTGGCGCACCAGGTGGACCTGCCCGATGCCGTTTTGCCGCATGACGCCGAGGGGCAGGCTGGTGATCTCATGCACAATTCCAGTCCGGCTTGCGCTGTCGCTTGAACCGCTTCTGCACAACCCGCAAGATTCAACCAGAATTCGACCCGAAACCCAAAACCGACCTTCTACCAGGAACACACCATGACCGACACCACCAAGTTTTACATCGACGGCGCCTGGGTTGCGCCTCTGCAATCTCAGCCGATGAACGTCATCAATCCGGCCACCGAGCAGGCTGTGGCGACGATCTCGATTGGCTCCGCCGCCGACGCAGACCGCGCAGTCAAAGCGGCGCGCAAAGCCTTCGCCAGTTATTCGCAGACGACCGTGGCACAACGCGGCGAATTGTTGCAGTCGATCATCGCGGTGTACAAAAAACGCATGGACGACGTTGCCATGGCAGTGTCGCAAGAGATGGGCGCGCCGCTGGAAAAACTCGCCAAACGCGCGCAGGCGCCGGCGGGCCTGGGCCACTTCATCGTGGCTGCCAAGGTGTTGGCAGAATTCGAATTTGAAAAAATGCAGAAAACCACCCGCATCGTGCGCGAGCCGGTGGGCGTGTGCGCCTTGATCACACCCTGGAACTGGCCGATGAACCAGATGACCTGCAAGATCGCGCCGGCGTTGGCCACCGGCTGCACCATGGTCCTCAAACCCAGCGAACTCGCGCCATTAAGCGCCCACATCCTGGCTGAAATCCTGCATGAAGCCGGTGTGCCTGCGGGTGTGTTCAATCTGGTTGATGGCGACGGCGCAGGCGTGGGCGCCGCGTTGTCCTGTCATCCCGATGTCGATATGGTGTCCTTCACCGGCTCCACCCGCGCCGGCATTCTGGTGCAAAAGGCGGCGGCAGACACCGTCAAACGCGTGTCGCTCGAACTCGGCGGCAAATCCGCCAACATCATCACCGACGACGCTGACCTCGCTGC
>JANNYX010000514.1:0-11594 GCA_031410295.1 Rhodoferax sp. | reverse complement strand
GCAGATGGTCGCCCGAAGGGCCAGCGACTCCGAGCGCCAGCGGTGCTGCGGGGGTTCAGGCAGGCCATTCAGGCAAACCAGCAAACCGTGCGGCGAAACAAACAAGGCACATAACCCCTTGATTTTTATCTAAATAATTAGATAATTGAAGTCACGAAACCGCTAAAGTTTGTGGTAGTGAAACATGGCAAAACGAAAAGCTGACGCAAAAGAAACTGTGACTGAATCCAGTGGCAACGTCTTTACCGATCTCGGGTTTGCGCCCGGAGAAGCGGCTGTGCTGGCCATGCGCGCGGATTTGATGGGGCGGCTGCGTTTGCTGATTGAAGAACGCGGCTGGACGCAGGCGCAGGCTGCGGCAAAACTTGAAATTGGTCAATCCCGGGTGAGCGATCTGGTACGCGGCAAGTGGGACAAGTTCAGCCTCGACATGCTAATCACGCTTGCGGCACGGGCGGGAAAACGGGTTGAATTGGCTTTGGCTTGAGGGGTTATTCGGGTCGCAACTGAGAGCGTCTGAATGAAAAAAGCCAGTTCAAAATTGAACTGGCTTTTTTCGGTATTAGCGCCGGTAGCGTCACGTACCAAGTCATTGACGCTCTACTCGCCGGGGATGATCGCCCCGACACCGACATGTGAGTGAATGTATCTGAGCCGTGCAACAAGTCAATAAGCCGTGTGTGAAAAAGTTCTCATTTTTCGGGATTTGAAGAATTTTCGAATTTCATCGGTCAAATCGTTGGTAAGTCGCCGGGTCACTCGCCGGCCTTCAACCGGACACCAAACGCGCAAAAGTTTTCAAATCGACGTTGCCACCACTGACAACGACGCCAACTCGTTTGCCTTTAAGTGGCAGCCCGGCATGGCGCGCCGCGGCAAAACTCAGGGCGCCAGTGGGTTCGACGACCATTTTCATGCGTTCGGCGAAGAACCGCATTGCCTCGACCAGTTGCGCGTCTGACACAGTGAGAATGCCGTCCACGCAACGCTGGATCACGGCGAAATTCAGGGTGCCGACGCTTTGGGTCTGGGCGCCGTCGGCGATGGTGTTCGGGGTGTCGATGCGCACGACTTCACCCTTGGCGAAGGACTGCTGCGCGTCATTGCCGGCCTGCGGCTCGACGCCGTAGACTTTGCATTGCGGCGACAGGGCGTGCGCGGCAATGGCAGAGCCCGACAGAAAGCCGCCCCCGCCCAGGCACACCAGCAGGTAGTCGAGTGGACCGGTTTCCTCGATCAACTCCTTGGCAGCGGTGCCTTGCCCGGCGATCACGTCGAAGTGGTCATAAGGCGGGATCAGCGTCATGCCACGTTCGTGCGCCAGTTTGCCGGCAAGCGCTTCGCGGTCGTCCTTGTAACGGTCAAACAGCACCACCTCGCTGCCTTTGGCGCTGCTTTGTGCGATGTAACCCCGCGTCGCTTCAATTTTCAGTGGCGGCGCGTCCTGGGGCATCAGGATCACTGTGGTGATGCCGAGCAACTGGCCCGAGAGCGCCACCGCCTGCGCGTGGTTGCCGGATGAAAAACACACCACACCAGCGCGCCGATGCGGCGCATCGAGCATGGCCATGGCGTTGAATGCGCCGCGAAATTTGAAGGCGCCCATGCGCTGGAAGTTTTCGCATTTGAAGAAAATCTCGGCGTCGAGCAGTTTGTCTGCGGTGGAGGATCGCAACACCGGCGTGACGTGCGCATGGCCCTTGAGCCTGGCGGCGGCGGCGACCACGTCGGCATAGGTGGGAAGCGAACTGACGGCGGGCAAAACAAGGGAGGGAGAAAAAGAAGGGTTCTGCATAGGCATCTTGTGAATCGCCAAATATACAACCCAAATTCCTGCCCTTTCCTGATCTTTCCCGGCCCTTGAAATGACGCTGCCTGCAACCGCTGCCTTCAACATTTGCCACCGCTGCCGTCAAAATACCAAGCTGTGAGCACACCCTTGCCTCCCGCCCCGCCAAACCGCCCCAGCCACGCACCACCGATGCGCCCGCTGCTGGCGCTGCTGCAAACCTTCTCCTGGCAGGAATTGCGCCACCACCCGTGGCAGAACGCCGCTGCAGTGGTGGCGGTGATGCTTGGCGTGGCATTGGCGTTCGCAGTGCACCTGATCAACGCTTCCGCGCTGGACGAGTTCGCGCAGGGTCTGCGTTCCGTCAATGGCCAGCCGGACCTTGAATTTCGCGGCGCCAGCAGCAGTTTTGACGAAGGGGTCTACCCGCGCATTGCCCGTCACCCGGATGTGGCGCACGCCTCGCCGGTGCTGGAGATCAGTACCTACGCGATGTCGCGCCAAGGCAAGCGCCAGCCATTGCGCATTTTGGGTGTCGACGCCCTGCTGGTGGCGCAGGTGTCGCCGGCCTTGATGCCAGTGCCTGACAACCGCGGCGCCCAGGCAGGCAATGTTGGCAATGTCAACAGGTTTTCGGTGTTTGCGCCCGATGCCATTTTTCTCAACGCCGCAGCCGAGGCCGCGCTGGCGCCGTCGCGCGCTGCTGGCATCGAGGTGCAAGCGGGAATAAGCCTGCTGACACTGCAACGGGCGGGCTCGCTTGGCGCCCCCGGGGCGGCCACGGCGGTGATGGACCTGGGAGCTGCGCAAGACTTCTTTGGGCGGCTTGGCCAACTTTCGCGAATTGACGTCAAGCTCAAAACCGGGGTTGATCGCAAAGCCTTTGTCGAAGCCCTGCTAAGTGCGCCCGACTGGCCAGTTGGCATTACCGCGCAAACGCCGGGCGACGCGCTGGACCGCGTCAGCAACCTCTCGCGCGCGTACCGGGTGAACATGACCGTGTTGGCCTTTGTGGCCCTGTTCACCGGCGCGTTTCTGGTGTTTTCAGTGTTGTCGCTGAGTGTCACCAAACGCTCGCAACAGTTCGCGCTCCTGGGGGTGCTGGGGCTGACGGGTTCTGACCGCATGCGGCTGGTGCTTCTTGAATCGGCCGCCTTGGGGGTCTTCGGAAGTGCCTTGGGGATTGGCTTGGGCACGGCTTTGGCCGGCGTGGCGTTGACCCTGCTCGGTGGCGACTTGGGCGGCGGTTATTTCACCGCTGCCACGCCGGCTTTGCAGTGGAACGCCTGGGCAGCATTCGGCTACGCGGCGATGGGCGTGCTGGCTTCGCTGGCGGGCGGGTGGTGGCCCGCCAAAGTGATTCAGCGCCTGCCCTCGGCGCTGGCGCTCAAGGGGCTGGTGGCACATCAGGAATCCACTGGGAATAACGCCAAAGGATTGCTCGTCAGTATGCTTTTAATAGCAGCTTCTGCTGCTTTGGCGACGGCCCCGGCCATTTTTGATTTACCTCTTGCGGCTTACCTGTCGGTCGCACTGTTATTGCTGGGCGGCATCAGTGCCTTGCCCTGGCTCATCGCACTGCTGCTGGATCGGCTCCAGCCTCTGATCCATTGCCAGGTCTTGCCGCTGTTGGCCGTGGAGCGTGCCAGAAGGGTGCGCGCCAGCGCCAGCGCCGCTGTCAGCGGTGTCGTGGCCGCGCTGGCTTTAGCGGTGGCGCTGACGGTGATGGTGGCGAGTTTCCGGGAAGCCGTCACCCGTTGGCTCGAGGTGGTGTTGCCCGCGGACTTGTACGTGCGCACGGCCAGCAGCCTGGCGGCGGGAGAATCGGCCAATTTCAGCGCGGAATTCATCCGCGCCGCAGCCGCCACGCCCGGTGTCAGCAAAGCCGCCACGCAACGCGTTCGCCTGTTGCAGTTTGATGCCAGCCGCCCGGCAGTGGCCCTCATGGCGCGCGATTTGCGGGACGTGGCCAAGGCGCTGCCATTGGTCGGCAGCATCTTGCCAGTGCCCACCGGCGCGGTAGCGGTGTATGTGAGCGAAGCCATGGCTGATTTGTACGACGCCCGGCCCGGAACCCAACTTCATAAGCTGAACAGCACTATGGCCGTCGAATATAAAGGAAACATTGCTACTTTTTATATAGCAGGCGTGTGGCGCGACTATGCCCGCCAGGGTGGCAGCATCGCGATCGACAGCGCCGACTACCAGCGCCTCACGGGTGACACCCAGGTCAATGACCTGGCCTTGTGGCTCGATGCGGGCATTGACAGCGCACAGGTTCAGCAGGCAATCCGCGCCTTGGCCCAACGCGAAAGTGGCGCCGCTACGAGCGCCGGCCAGTTGATCGAATTCGCCAGTGCCAGCGAAATCCGCGCCGTCTCGTTGCGAATTTTTGACCGCAGCTTTGCCGTCACTTATTGGTTGCAGGCGGTGGCAATTGGTATTGGCCTTTTTGGCGTGGCGGCGAGTTTCAGTGCGCAGGTGTTGTCGCGGCGCAAGGAGTTTGGCCTGCTGCTGCACCTGGGCCTCACGCGCAGACTGGTGCTGGCCGTGGTGGCTGGCGAGGGCCTGGCCTGGACCTCGGTGGGTGCGCTGGCGGGCTTGGCGCTGGGCCTGGCCGTAGCGATGATCCTGGTGCACGTCGTCAACCCGCAGAGTTTTCACTGGACGATGGAATTGGCCGTGCCCTGGCTGCGCCTTGGCCTGCTGTGCCTGGCCGTGGTGGTGGCAGGCACCGTGACGGCCTGGCTGGCCGGGCGCGCAGCGGCGGGACAAGACGTGGTGCTGGCGGTGAAGGAAGACTGGTGACGGACGAAGGATAAGGACTGCGCGCTCAAGCCGTGTCAGGGTGCTTTGCGCAGGGACCCACCGCCCTTGAAGGCAATCGTTGCCGTCGTCAGCGGTTGGCCCGCCGGCGGCGGCGTGGATGCGTTTTGCAGGGTGGCGGTCAGCTGCACTTTGCCGCTGGCGCGCGTGATGTCAATTTCGAGGTAACGAATGCTGGCATACCCCAGCAACTGGACTGGCGGCGCATTGCCCAGCGTTTCGGTACCTGTCAACAAAACCGTTGGCTCACCTGGATTCGCCTGCGGCGTATTGTTGACGGGGTCCACGGCCTGCAGCGCCAAGCTCCAGGGCACGTTGTTGGCGTCCAGGCCCGTCCACTTGCCTGTCAGCGCGGGAATAAAACGCGTGGCCACCGGGTCAATTCGGTCGAGTCGCAAGGTGAACGGCAGGCGGCCAGCGCCCACTGGCGTCATGACAATGGTTTCGTCGTCGGTGAAAAGCCCGGTGTACCGGTTAGCCAATGGTGCCAGGGGCTGAACCACCGTAATATCAAGCTCGCGCTCTTTGAAGGTGCCGGTAAAGTTGTACGTGTTGTTATCCACCGAAATATTCGACGTGGCAAAGTTGCCACTGGTCTTCCCGGTCGACGCTTGATCCGGGAAGAAGCTGACACTGACAATTTTTCGTTCAACAACACCCAAATGGGTAAAAAAGAAAAACGGCGCAAAACTCGCCACCCCCCCTGGCGCAAGGGCCGCGACCAGGGCGCCGCCACCGCAACCGGCAATGGGGATGCCAGCGGCCAGCGTCGCCATGGACGCGCCGCTCAAAACCACTTTTCGGCGGGTAAAACCTGACAGTTTGGTCATAGAGGCTGGGTGTGCAATGGCTTTCATGGCTTGGCTCCTTGGGTGAGGGTTTTAAGAAAGACTTTGATGCCGACGTCAAGTTGCACCAGCGCCGGCTCCAGTTCCCGCATCGCCGTTTGCACGGCGGGCGGCGCGATTTGTTGGTCAAAGATGCGTTGCGAGTCGCCGTCGTTCATTTGCCAAAACGACTGGTGGACTTGCCAGAGCTGTTCACGCAGGGCTTCCCAGTTCGTAAGAACGCCTTCGGGCCAGTCACTTTTCAATGTGGCGTCGTGGCGCTCGCGCGCCAGCCTAAACCGGTTGATTGCCAGGTTGTAGTCACCGGCAAAGGCCTGAAAAAGCTCTTTCGGCACCTTCGGCTGTTGCAGCAGTTTTTGCAGGTTGCGCACACCAAACAGGTACAGGTTCAGAGTCTCGGACAGGTCGATTTGGGCCGAGCGCGGGTCCGTCAACGGAATGTTGCGCGCTGGCGCCAGTTGCCACCAGGCGGCCGACTGGCCGCGCAATCGCGCCTGCAAACGGGCGATGCTGTGGATGGTGAAGGTGAGGTCACTGGCATCGGTGATCAGCCCCAACACGCCATAACCGCTGATGGCCGGGCCGCCGGAATCACCGCCCAGCGCGCCCGGGTAGGCGATGCGCATGTCACCGCGCGGGTTGGGCAATGCGGCGATGGCGCCGCTGTGGGGCAACACGCCGCATTGCTGCGACTGGCCCAACAGCCAGGTCTCCTGCCCGACACTGGACTCGGACTCTGGAGCGAGCACGCGAGTTTGCGGTTCATAGCCGGACGGCTGCACCACACGAAGCAGCGCCAGGTCATGCCCGCCCGCGTCAAAGGCGCCGATCCGGCTTGCGACGAGGCTGGCTGCACCGCTGCCGCCGTTGGCGCAAAAGTCGACTTCAATCGGCGGGCTGGGTACGCTCGGCTGGCCGGGCAACAGGGCAGGCTCCACCACATGGCGTGCCGTTGCGATGTAGACATAACCTGCGGCGGCACTGACCACCAGACCAAAACCATGCTCCTGCGAGCGGATTTTGACCACGTTGGTCAATAGCCGCGCGCCGAGTTCGCGTCCGGCGAAAAATGTAGTGTCATTGGCTGCCACAGCAGGCTTCACGAAAACCCCCGCCAGAAACACGACGATCAGCGCAGAGACGCGTAGTGGCAGGTACAGGACGCACTTCATGACGCACCCGCTGAAAAATATTTGCGGACCCAGGCCAGAGCGCCCCAAAGCAGCGCTGCCGACCCCCACAACAGGCCTGCCAGGTGATGCCGTGCCACGAACTCCAGCCAGCTGGGTTTGAGCGAGCGGTCAAAGTCACCCACCTTCAGCCGCACGACGCGGGCCGAGCCAGTAAGTTTGATCGACACCGCGTTTCCTAAGGCAACTTCGCACCTCTGCACTTCGAGGCCGTCAATTTCCAGCCAGTCGCCACCATTGATCGGTACCGTCTGGCCGGTGCTTGGCAGTGTCAGCGTGCCACTGTCCAAGCTCGAACCCCTGGCGCTGACAATGCCCGCGCCCGCTTGGGGTTCAGAAAACTGCAAGCTGCGGGGGCGCAAGGCGTCAATGCGAAGTGTTGCCTCACCCCGCTTAGCCAACGACAGCGTCATGAGTGGCGCTCTTTGGCCGGGTTGCGCCGCGTCGCCGCCCACCACCTTCAACCATTCGCTGTGCGGAAATTCACGTTCCAGCACAGCGGCCGTATCACCCAGGCGCAGCGAAGTTTTGCCGCGCATTTCGATATCGGCGACCACCGGCGAACGCGAGCTGTCGACCGTCAGGATTGCGCCGTCGCCCTGCGCGCGCAGGGTCAATTCAGTCCCAGCGGGAAAATTGAGCGCGCGCAGCTGCGTCTGATCACCTCGAATCGCCAGGGTGTTGGTTTGCTCGCCGGGGGAGGCCTGGGCCAGCGCCGGATCAGGCGACTCCAGCGCGCTAAAACCTTCAATGCGCAATTGGCCACCGACCGCTTGCCCGCCCAGAACCGTGGCCTCGGTCAATCCTAACTTGACGCTGGAGGCCTGAACGTTCAGGGTCAGGGGTGTACTGGGCACGGGTACGGTGGCAGCGAGAAGCAATATCCCTCCCACCAGCAACAAGGGCCACACAACTGGCCACGCCCGGGACGCCGACTGGCGGCCTGGCGGGTTCTCAGCTGCTTTTACCGGCGCAGCCAAGGCAGTGTCCAGCAGGCTGAGCCGCTCATTCAATTCACGCAGCTCAGGCACAGGCGCACGGCCATCTGCCAGGCGCGCCGCCAATTGCGACGCCACTTGTCCCCGCAATTCATGCAATACACGCAGTTCGTGCAGACTGCCGCCCGGGTCCAAGTCAGGGCTTGCCATCGCCAGGCCCAACGATGGTGAAGCGCAAGAGTGGCAGCGCCTGAGAATTATTGGACGCCACCGCCTGCACATCAACACTCCATTCCTTGCCGTCACCCGGCAGCTCGATCGGCAAGGTAATGCGTTGCCAGGCGAACAGGGTCGAGCCCGGCATGTCGACCCAAGCCGACGCAGTCGTCGCCGCGGCGCCTTTGCTGTAAGCGCGCCAGGACACCTGCGACACGTCCACCGACACCCGAACCACCGCGTAGACACGCTTTTCTCCCAGTGCCTGGGTTGTGAACCCGACGGCCGCTACGGCTGCAACGGCGCCCGGCGCTGCCGCATTGGATCCCGCAATGGCGATGAAGCCCAGATCGGACAAGGGCAGACCGGTGGCTTTGAGCATCGGCGCCGGATCCCAGGTCAGCGCCTGGCCGCCCTGCAGGGCGGCATCCACCCGATAGAAGGGATTGGAGCGCTGCGGTTGCACCACCAAATGCAAGGTCCCTTTGGCGTTGGCATGAATCTCCAGCACCCCGGCCGTCACGGCGGCTCCAACGGCTGGCGGCGACGGTGGCAAGCCACGCGTGAGTGACACCAATTCAAGGAAGGGCTGCGACACCGTCTTGTCAAAAAACCCCTCACAGCGGGACTGGCCGGGGACCATCCGGTAAACCGGCGACCGTGCTGAACTGGGTGCCAGGGGCGCGCACTCAAAGCCCTGAGCTATCGCGGGGCAGGCGCCAGCGAGCAGAACCAAAACCGTGGCAGCAACACCAGGAGCAGTCATCCGAACCCTTCAGCGCAGCCACGAAGCGCCCGCCGGGTGTTTAATCCAGAGCCGAGCGCCAAGGCCGCAACAGATTTCAAAATAAACGCTTGTTCCAACAGGCTCCTGTTGTGCCACAGGACGCCCAGCCGTGTTCGTGCCAGTTTAGTGGTCACTGCCCGGCACGTCAAACTCAAGCGCAACTCAAGCGCAACTCAAATGTGGCGTGCGCAAAGTGCCGACCCAAGCCAAAATGCGGGGATGATGTTTCATCCCAGCCGCCGGGCGATGTTGTTGTCGGGCCTGTGCGCCGCCAATGGCGCCTATGCCCTGCCCGTCAAAACGCTGAGCTTCCCGCGCGACTGCGGCAGCCACCCGGACTTCCGCACCGAGTGGTGGTATGTCACGGGCCACGCCAGATCAGGTGCGCGGGAACTGGGCTTTCAGGTGACGTTTTTCCGCTCGCGCGTGCCCGGCACCGAAGGCATGAAATCAATATTCGCGGCCAAACATTTGTTCTTTTCCCACGCCGCAGTGACTGACGTGGACGGCAAAAAACTGGTGCATGACCAGCGCATCCTGCGCGAAGGCTTTGAGCTTGCGCAGGCCTCTACGACCGATACGCAGGTGCAAATCAAGGACTGGGCCTTGCTGCGCGAAGGCAAAGGATACCGGGCCAACGTGGCCGGTGAAGCCTTCAAGTTGGCGCTGTATTTTGAACCCACCCAAGCCGTTCTCCTGCAGGGCGACCAAGGCCTCTCGCGCAAGGGGCCTGAGGAAAAACAGGCCAGTTATTACTACAGTGAGCCCCAACTGGCGACAAGCGGCAGCATCAGCCTGGGCGGCGCCCAGATGCCCGTCAAAGGCACGGCCTGGCTGGATCATGAATGGAGCCAGGAATTACTGCACCCAGAGGCTGTGGGCTGGGACTGGATCGGCATGAATCTGTTTGACGGCAGCTCGGTCACCGCCTTTCAATTGCGCGACAAAGCGGGCCGGCCAATATGGGACGGCGGCTCCTTTCGCACCGGCAAAAACCAGCGTTTTGGCTTTCGCCAGGGTGAAGTCGTTTTTAGCCGCCAGCGCAGCTGGAAAAGCCCGCTCTCGCAAGCCAGTTACCCGGTGGAATGGATCGTGCGCACGCCGGCCGACTTCTACACCGTGAAGGCGGTGATTCCGAACCAGGAACTCGACAGCCGCGCCAGCACCGGCGCGATTTATTGGGAAGGCCTCTCGGACCTGTTTGACAGCAACGGCAACCACGTGGGGCGGGGTTACCTTGAAATGACGGGTTATGCACGGCCGCTGAACCTCTAGGCGAGCGGCCGGAGCCGTTGACTTGCGCAATCAGGCGAAAATACGGCGCAATGACCCCTGAGCGCCCCCCACCCAAATCCGCCCAATCGCCGAAATCCCTCTCCGGACTCGCCCCTTTTCTCAAACCCTACCTGGGCCGCATTGCGCTGGCCGGGCTGTTCCTGGTTTGCGCCGCGCTGGCCACGTTGGCCTTTCCACTGGCGCTGCGCAGCCTGATCGACGGTGGCCTGGTCAACGTCAACCCGATGGACAAAGGCGCGCAGGTGATGGCGCTGCGCGAGCACTTCGGCGCACTGTTTGCCGTGGCGGTGGCACTGGGGTTGTTCTCTGCCGGGCGTTTTTACATGGTGAGCTGGCTGGGCGAGCGCATCACCGCTGATTTGCGCAACGCCGTTTACGGGCATGTGTTGCACCAGAGCCCGGAATTTTTTGAGTCAACCCAGACGGGTGAGGTGTTGTCGCGTCTGTCCGCCGACACGACGCTGGTGCAAACCGTGGTAGGCTCCTCGCTCTCGATGGGGCTGCGCAACACAGTGATGGGCATCGGTGCGCTGGCGATGCTGATCTGGACCAACCCGTATGTGATGTTCCAGGTGCTGGGCGTGCTGGTGCTGATTGTGTTGCCCAGTTTGTGGTTTGGCCGACGTGTGCGCAAACTCTCGCGCGCCAGCCAAGACCGCATGGCCGACTCCAGCGCCATCGCGGCCGAGGTGCTCAACGCCATCCCGGTAGTGCAGAGTTATACCGCTGAATCACGCGAGGCGGCGCGCTTCAACCAGTCCACCGACAACGCCTTCAAAACCGCCGTGCGCCGCACCAAGGCGCGCTCGGTGCTGGTGGCCTTCATCATCATCGCCACTTCGGCGGCTTTGTTATGGGGCCTGTACCAGGGCACGCAAGCGGTGATGGCGGGCCGCATCTCCGCCGGGCATCTGGGGCAAACCGTGGTGTACGTGATCATCCTGGCCAGCGCGTTTGCCGTGCTGGGCGAGGTCTACGGTGATTTGTTGCGGGCCGCAGGCGCCACCGAGCGGCTGATGGAGCTGCTGCACGGCCGCTCGCCCATCACCTCGCCCGCGCAGGCCCTGGCCTTGCCGCCGGCGCAAAGCGGCAGCGCCGTGCGGTTTGAACGGGTCAACTTTCATTACCCGTCGCGCCCGGCCCATGCCGCATTGAACAATTTCACCTTGACCGTGGCGCCCGGCGAAACGGTGGCTCTGGTCGGACCCAGCGGGGCGGGAAAAAGCACCGTGTTCCAGCTCTTGTTGCGCTTTTATGACCCGGATGCCGGCAGCGGTGCCATCGAGTTGGATGGTGTGGCGACGAACAAAATTTCGCTGGCTCAATTGCGCGACCGTATTGGCATCGTGCCGCAAGACGCGGTGATTTTCTCCACCAGCGCGCTGGAGAATATCCGGTACGGCAAACCGGGCGCGAGCGACGACGAAGTGCATGCCGCCGCCAGGGCCGCCTTTGCGGATGGTTTCATCAACGCACTGCCCGAGGGTTTCAACACCTTTCTGGGTGAGCGCGGCGTGCGTCTTTCGGGTGGCCAGAAGCAGCGCATCTCGATCGCCCGCGCGATGCTGAAAAACCCGCCGCTACTGCTGCTGGACGAAGCCACCAGCGCACTGGACGCTGAAAGTGAACGCATGGTGCAGGCCGCGCTTGAAAGTGCCATGCAGGGGCGCACCACACTGGTGATCGCGCACCGCCTGGCGACAG
>JANNYX010000513.1:0-1812 GCA_031410295.1 Rhodoferax sp. | reverse complement strand
CGCGAACGGACGCGACGCCGCCAGCAGCATGGCGGCAATCTACAACAGAAACAAGAGCGGAGGAATATGGCGGCGAAAACCAGGCCCGCTGCCCATGGCCTCGCGCACGATCGACAGGCTGGCATATCGCAGCGCCAGTTTTTTCTTGCGTTTCATCAACCAGAGGTAGACCGCTACCAGCAGCGGCACAAACAGCAAAAGCCACAATAGGTTAGGCCAAAAAAAAGTCATCGGCATCTGTTTGGGAAGGATGGTGGCCATGTCCATGTCTGTGTCTCCAGTGCTTGCAGCGTGGCCCTCAGGCCACCCGTTTGAGCTGCGTTGGCAATTTGGCGCCGGCGGCCACGCGGCTGCGGCGTTTGCGCATGTCGGTAAAGCGCATGATGGATTCAACCAGATCGTCTGCCGTTGATAGTTCCAGGGTGTCTACGCCGGCTTTGCTCAAGTTTTGGCGCAACGCAGTCTCGCGTTCGATGGCGATGCGGGCGAATCTCTGGCGGAATTTCGGGTCATGGGTGTCGACCAGCAGTTGTTCGCCGCTTTCCGCGTCGCGAATGGTGATCAGCCCGAGGTCAGGCAGGTCCATCTCAATCGGATCCACCAGGCGCACAGCCACCACTTCGTGCCTTTGCGCGAGGTGGCCGAGGGCTTTTTCCCAGCCTGGCTCGCTGATGAAATCGGACACCACAAAGATGGTCGAGCGTCGGTGCACAAAACCCGCCGCGGCCTGCAGCAGGTCAGCCAGACGCGTGGCGCCAGACTCCGCGTGTTTGGGCCGCCGCGCCATGGCATGCATGAGTTGCAGGATGTGGCGGCGACCGCTGCCTGCCGGGATCACAGCGTCGACGCCCGAGCCGTACAGCAGCGCGCCCACGCGGTTGCCGTGGCGTGTCAGCAAACGCGCCACCACGGCGACAAAATCGGCAGATACATTGCGTTTGAGTTGTTCGCCAGAGCCGAAATCGATCGACGGGCTCAGGTCCAGCAGGAACCAGGCCGTCATTTCGCGGTCTTCCGTGAAGACGCGCACGTGGGGGACTTGCAGGCGCGCGGTGACGTTCCAGTCCATATGCCTCACGTCGTCATGCAACTGGTATTCGCGCAGGTCAGCCAGGTCAATGCCGGTGCCGCGCAAAAGCGTGCGGTAGTCGCCCTGCAGCAGACCGTCGAGTCGCTTGACCACCGTCCACTCAAGGCGGCGCAATACCCCCTCAGCGCTTGCGATTTGCGGGGCGTTGGCGGCCTCTGCCATCGGCGGCGCGACCAATTTTGGTCTTCGTTTGAACAAGTTGAACATGCTCTAGAGGCCTGTCACTTTTGGGTTGCGATTGCCAGCGCGACGAAAGCTTATGCCGCCAGTTTCTCGTGCTCCAGCGGTTTGGCGGGCACAGGAATTTTTGCCATGATTTTCGCCGTAACAGCGTCAGCTGTCAGGCCTTCCGACAAGGCTTCATATGAAAGCACCAGGCGGTGTCGCAACACGTCGGGCACGAGGTCGGTCATGTCTTCCGGCAGGGCGTAGCTGCGTCCCCGCAGCATGGCCAGCGCCCGGGCGCCTTCCGTGAGGTTGATGGTGGCGCGTGGACTGGCCCCAAAGGTAATGAAACGGGCCAGGTCCTTGATGCCGTGCTTTTCGGGGTTGCGCGTGCTGGAGACCGGGCGCACCGCGTACTGCACCAGCGAGGGGTCAACATACACGCGGCGACATTCGGCTTGCAGTGCCGCCAGCTGTTCGGTAGTTGCCACACTTGAGACCGTGACCGCAGGACCGGTGACACGCTGCACGATTACAAATTCTTCTTCGTCGGTCGG
>JANNYX010000512.1:0-3179 GCA_031410295.1 Rhodoferax sp. | reverse complement strand
CAGCGCGGTCAAGCCGCGCGCCAATATGGCGGTGTACGCCGCCACCCGCTGGGCAATGCGCGTGAGGCCTTGCGGGCCGTGGTAGACGGCATACATGCTCGCCACCACGGCGGGCAAGACCTGCGCGGTGCAGAGGGTGGAGGTGGCTTTTTCACGGCGGATGTGCTGCTCGCGCGTTTGCAGGGCCAGCCGGTAAGCCGGGTTGCCGTGCTCGTCCACGCTCACACCGACCAGCCGGCCGGGCATCGAGCGTTTGAAGTCGTCCCGGCAGGCCAGGAATGCTGCGTGCGGGCCGCCATTGCACAGGGGCATGCCAAAGCGCTGCGTGGTGCCGACAACAATGTCAGCATCAAATTCACCGGGCGGCGCCAGCAAGGTGAGCGCCAGCAAATCAGCGGCAACAATGAATGCGGCCTGCCTGGCGTGCACTTTGCCCGCATCGGCGCGCAGGTCGTCGATCCGCCCGCTGGTACTGGGGTACTGGGCCAATACCGCGAAATAATCACCGGCCAGCAGCGCGTCCCATTGCCCGGCCGAATTGGCCAGAACCACCTCGATGCCCAGCGGCAGGGCGCGGGTCTGGATCACTTCAATGGTTTGCGGATGGCAGTCACCGGCGACGACGAAAACATTCGATTTGCTTTTCACCGAGCGTTTGGCCAGGGTCATGGCTTCAGCCGCCGCCGTGGCTTCGTCCAGCATTGATGCGTTGGCGATCGCCATGCCGGTGAGGTCACACACCATGGTCTGGAAGTTCACGAGCGCCTCCATGCGCCCCTGCGAAATTTCGGCCTGGTAGGGCGTGTAGGCGGTGTACCAGGCCGGGTTCTCCAGGATGTTGCGCAGGATCACGCCCGGGGTGTGGGTGCCGTGATAACCCTGGCCGATGAAACTCCTGAAGACCTTGTTTTTGGCCGCCATCACCTTGAGCTCGGCCAGTGCTGCCACTTCGGAAATCGCCGCCGGGATAGTCATCGGCCTGGTTCGCGCGATGCTGCGCGGCACGATGCCGTCGATCAGATCGCGCCGCGACGTGGCTCCCACCACCGCCAGCATTTTTTGCGCATCAACCTCGTCGATGCCAATATGGCGTGCGAGGAATTCAGACGGATTTTCCAGCTCGCTCAGTGTTTTTTTTGCGGACATCAACATGGCGGCGTTTCCTCAGGCGTTTTCGGAAAACTTGGTGTAGCTAGTTTCGTCCATCAATCCATCAAGCTCCGATGGATCGGACAACGTCACTTTGAAGAACCAGCCCGCGCCCAGCGGGTCAGAATTGGCCAGTGCCGGGTCAGCGCGCAGGGCTTCGTTCACCGCAAGCACCTCGCCACTGACTGGCATGTAGATATCCGCAGCCGCCTTGACCGACTCGACCACACCCGCCACGTCCTTGGCTGCGAGAGTTTTGCCGACTTCAGGAAGCTCGACAAAAACCACGTCGCCCAGCGCGTCCTGCGCGTGATGTGTGATACCCACAGTGGCCACGCCGGCCTCAACTTTCAGCCACTCGTGTTCTTCGGTGTATTTGATCGACATTCAATTCACTCCTTTGATAATTTGAAAACCCGGCTTTGCCAATCAACCGCGGAAATAGCGGTTGGGCACAAACGGCATGGCAGACACCTGCATGGGCACTGGTTTGCCTCGCACGATCGCGTTCACCAACGTGCCCAGCACCGCGTATTCGGGCTTCACGTAAGCCATCGCCACCGGTTTGTTGATGGACGGCGCCAGCAGCCCGCTGGTGACCTCGCCGATGCGTTCTCCGGCAATGCTTTGCAGCTCGGTATGGTCGCGCACCGGCACGCGTTCGAGCGCCACCAGGCCGACCCGTTTTCTTGAAAGAAAAGGCTCTTTGGTCGTCGCAGAATGTGTGATGTCAGCTATTATTTGTGTAGCACCTGGAAACCCACCGGCGCGGGCGCCGCCTGCGCGACGAACCTTCTGGATGGCCCAGGTCAAGCCGGCCTGTACCGGTGTCGTCGTGCTGTCGATGTCATTTCCGTAAAGGCACAGGCCGGCCTCGAGACGCAGCGAATTGCGCGCGCCGAGTCCAGCAGGTTTGACTTCTGGCTGAGCCAAAAGTGCGTGCGCCAGCGCTTCGGCCTTCATCTCGTGCACGGAAATCTCGAAGCCGTCTTCGCCTGTGTACCCGCTGCGGGTCACGAAACATTCAATCGATTGGTGCGGACCATGGCTGTCGCAGCTGATGTTGAAATTGCCGCCTGTCATGAAAACCAGCCTCTCGATGCCGGGGCAAAGGCGCGCCATCGCATCCACGGCCTTGGGGCCCTGCAATGCGAGCAGGGCCATTTGCGGCATCGGAATTACTTCGCAGCGATGGCCGATTGCGGTCTGGATATGGGCCATGTCGCTTGCCTTGCAGGCACCGTTGACGATGACAAGGATGTCGCCCCCACGGTCGCCCACTGCATGTGGCTCCCTGCCCCCCGAGGGGGCCAACGCGCCTTGGGGCGGCCCGGCGGCGCGGGTGCCTTCCCGCTTGATGAACATCAGGTCGTCGATGATGCCGCCTTCGTCATTGAGCAACAGCCCATAACGTTGTTTGCCGATCGGCAGGTCAATCACATCGACCGGCATCAAGGTCTCAAACGCGGCGGCAGCGTCCGGCCCGACCAGGCGCAGCTGGCCCATGTGGGAAACATCAAAAAGGCTGGCAGACGCGCGTGTGTGCAGGTGTTCGGCCATCAGGCCTTGTGGGTAATGCACCGGCATCGCGTAGCCCGCGAACGGCACCATGCGTGCGCCAAGCGACACGTGCAGGTCATGCAACGGTGTCTTCAACAATGTGTCGATGGTGGTCAAGCGAACTTTCGGAACAGGGACGAATGCACCGCCATCCGGACGGATGGTCACATGCGCTGCCCCCGCTGTCCGCTTTACCTGAGAGATTCACCGAACTGCCTGCACTTTGCAGGAGGCGCGGTTTGCTCCTTCGGTGGGCCAGACTGGCTGGCCTCTCTCCAGTGGGGAAACGTCAGGCAACTGGGCAGTCGCACAACGTGTGTCAGTCCTTTTTGCCTGAGCGTTCAGACCGCTGCAATCAGCCCGTCCTGCGCCTTCGGCGGCATTCCTGTGGAACGCTCTCTCCTGACAGGTTCATTCTACTGCGACGCTGGGCCGCTCCCGAGACGCAGTGCGGCCCCCTCGGGGGGCAG
>JANNYX010000511.1:0-4116 GCA_031410295.1 Rhodoferax sp. | reverse complement strand
GGAATCAGCGGTCACGTTGCCGCAATCCCTGCGGTCACGTTCACCGGAATGTCGGTCACGTTCCCGGAATCACCGGTCACGTTGGATCGGAATACTCACGAGCTTGATCTCTTGGTCCGCATGGCCGTGCTGCACTACCAGTTTGAGGCGATCCATCCCTTTCTGGATGGCAATGGCCGCACCGGGCGGGTGCTGAACCTGCTCTATTTGATCGATAAAGGGCTGCTGACAACACCGGTGCTCTACCTGTCGCGCTACATCCTGAACCACCGCAGCCAGTATTACGCGCTGTTGCTGGCGGTTTCGCGTGAGGGCAGTGTTGAAGCATGGCAGCAATGGCTGCTCTACATGCTGGAGGCGGTGCGCGAAACGGCAGTATGGACCCTGGAAAAAATCAAGGCAATTTCGCGCCTGATGCAAAGCACACACGAGCAAATTCAGCGCGACACCAAACTGGGCAACCAAAAGGGCTTGGTGGAACTCATTTTTCGCCTGCCCTACTGCCGCGCCGCCGATGTGGTGCAGGCGCAAATTGCCAAACGGCAAACGGCGGCGGTTTACCTGCAAACGCTGGTCGAAACCGGGCTTTTGCAAATGCAGGGCAATGGACGCGAAAAACTCTACCTGAACCACCGCTTGATCGACTTGTTGAAAAACGATGCTGACGAAGGCGACGTGGCATAAAAAACGATACCGAACGTGCCTTTGAAGGCGAGATAGAAGCGCACTTGCACGGCCACGGCTACGCCAAAAGCGTGGCCGAAACTTTTGATGCCAAACGACAAACAGTTGCAGGACACGGTGTTCCAGTTTGACCACAAACTGGGTATCGTCAAGGCGCCTAAAAGACGTTTTTATTTATTTTTACAGAATATTTTATTGTTTTTATAATCATTATTGCTATCTTATATATATCAAAATATGCAATATATTCGACGGCCTATACCTATAATTTTAGAGCAATAAATAATTTATACAAATTATTTGCGCTGCATTGTCAACGCTTTTCAACGCAAAACCTCACCCCTTGCGGCCTGGGCTTGAGCCCGCCTTAACTGAGCCACTGCGCCAGCACCCGCACATCCGCGAGCGCAGGCAAGTCAATCAACGCCACGAGCAGTTTTTCAATGGTTTCGTTCGAAAGCGGCATGGGCGCGTAAGCCATGCATTCGCGAAACCGGCTTTGGTGTTCGGCGTCCGTCAAGTCCGCGCCAGGGAAACCCGGGGCGATGTCCATGCCGCGTTGGTGAACGCTGCCATCGCGCATCCTCACGTCCAGATCAACCGCAGTGTGGCCGCGCGCGTCCAACGCGCCGTCGGCCACCACTTGGATGCGGCTGATCAATTCAAGCACGGCCTTGTCAGCTACCTGAGCGGGTGCGAAGTGCTGCAGCCGGGACGACTGGCGCACGAAGGCATTCGCCACACAATAGGCAGCGCTGAATTGCGCGTCCACGCGCGGGTTGGCGCCAGGCTTGAAGGGGTGGCCGACCAGGCGGTGCGCGTAGGGCGGCAATCGCACTTGCGCACTGTGCACGTCGGCTGCCTTGAGTCCGAGCTCAGCAACCAAACCCAGCGCCAGTTCGGTCACCCCTTGCGTTACGCCGCAACTGGGGTATTTTTTGAACACGATGCGCAAGAGCCGCCATTCTTGCCCGAGCCCGGCCACCACCGAAGCCGCGTCCAGCGTGCCCCGGCCGTAGAGTTGCGCAAAGCCGTAATGACCGCTCAAAAAATTCAGCGGGCCGGTAATGCCACGTTGGGCCATCTGCGCGCATTGCACCCCGGCTTGCGCCACCCAGCCCTGCACTACCCGCACCGCCAGAGAGCCGTCGACATGGCTCTGGAAACTCCCCGAACAGCGGTTGAAGGCCAGCGCCAAGGCGTGCAGGGTCTGCTCTGGCGAAAGGCGCATGACGCGTGAGGCCGCAGCCGCAGCGCCAAACACCACGGCGACACCCGTTGGGTCGAAGCCGTTGTATTGCGCTTCACTCAGGTTGAAGCGGGAACTTACTTCTGCGCCTGCCGCCAGTGCCGCCAAAAACTCTGCACCGCTGCACCCACCCATGAGTTCCGCTGCCGCCAGTGCCGCCGGAAAAATCGCCGCGCCCAGATGTGGCCCAGGCGCCATAGCGTCGCAAAAATCGAGCGCGCGGCACATCGTGGCGTTGTACTGCGCAGCGGCGGCAGCAGGCAGGTGGTCACCAAATACAAACGTGCTGGCTTGGGGTGCGCCACCGGCCTCCAGCAGCAAGTCGCGCAGTGCCGCTATACCCTCTTCAGCCGCGCCCGCAATACCGGTGCCGATGACGGCCATGGCCATCAGGCGCACGACGCGCCGGGCCGGCGGCGGCACCTGGCCGGCCTTGAGTGAAGAGACGAACTCAGCCAGTGATTGCTCGAGCAGGCTCATGCCTTCTTACCAATGACGGATGTGGCAGATTTGACGGAGGTGGCAGATTTGGCAGATTTGGATTTGAGCTTGCCTTTGGGCGGCAAGCCCGAGCCGGGTGTGATCGCCACGCCAGACTGCTGCTCCACCCAGCGCACCAGCTCACTCACGCTGGCGCCTTTTCCAGCGGCGATATCAGCGGCCTGCCAAAGTTGTTGCGCAAGCCCGGTGAGCGGAACCGCATTGCCGTTGTCGCGGGCGAGTGTGGCGGCGATGCCGATGTCTTTCAACATCAGTTCAAGCTTGAAGGGGTCGTCAAAACTTCGGCTGAGGATGCGTTGCTTAATGTGGTTTTGGGTGATCCACGACATGCCGGTTGAAAGGTTCAGCACCTCGAGCATCGCCGCCGGATCGAGCCCGCTTGACTTGCCGATCACCAGGCCCTCGGCGGTGGCGCTGAAGGTGATGGCGGTGATCAGGTTGTTGATGCACTTCATGGCGTGGCCGCTGCCAACGGGGCCCAGGTGAAACACAGCGCGGCCCATGCGTTGCAAAAGCGGGCGCACACGGTCGAGGTCTGCCTTGGCGCCGCCCGCCATGAAGACCAGGTCCGCCTCTTGGGCGCCCCACTCTGCGCCAGACACCGGGGCATCCACCATGGCCACCCCTTGCGCCCTGAGTTTTTCAGCGGTCTGCCGGGTCAGCCACGGCTCTGACGACGAGGTGTCGAGCAACACGCAGCCGGGCGCCATGGCGCTGGCCAATCCTTTTTCGCCCAACACCACCTGCTGCACCACGGAACCGTTGGGCAACATGGTGATCACCACCTCGCTTTTTTCGGCAAGTTGTTTGAGCGACTTCGCCGCTCTTGACTTGCCACCGAGCGATTGGGCCAGTCGCTGGGAGACGTCAAGATTCACGTCAAACAGGGCAAGCGTATGTCCGGCCCGGTGCAGGTGCGAGGCCATGGGCGCGCCCATCACCCCCAGGCCGCTAAATCCGATGCGCATAGCGCCTTCAGTTTCAGTCATGACCGGTCCTTCATTGATGCACCGGAGTCTGCCCCCGGCATGGCGCCTGCGAAATGCGGTCAACTTCACTATCATGTCCAAACCGTAGGCCCAAACGTTCATTACCCGGGAGATCATGATGCCGATGGCATTGCGCTGGTTGAGTGTATTGTTGATCCAGGCCACGCTGGTGGCCGCCCTGCCCGCCCAAGGCATCGACGCCCAGGCGCTGAGCCGGGCCCAGGCCTTGAAAGCGCTGGAGCAGCCTGCCGCCTTGCTGCGGCGCGCCGGCGTCGAGCGCCTGGCCGAAATTGGCGCCATGAAGGACGCCGACCAGGTGGCGTTGCGCCTGCACGATGCCGATGCGCAGGTGCGCGACCTGGCCACCGCCTCAATGTGGCAGATCTGGAGCCGCTCCGGCGACAAAACAGTTGACGCTGATTACCAAAAGGGCCTGCTCTTGATGGAGGCTGGCCGCATCGGTGAAGGCCTGGCGGTGTTTTCCGCCATCATCAAAAAGCGCCCTGAGTTTGCCGAAGCCTGGAACAAGCGCGCCACCCTTTATTTTCTGGCGGGCGAATTCGAGTTGTCGCTCAAAGACTGCGACGAGGTGATGAAACGCAACCCGCATCACTTTGGCGCCTTGTCGGGCTACGGACAGATCTACCTGCAAATGGGTGAGCTGGAACAATCGCTCAGCTATTTCGAACGTGC
>JANNYX010000510.1:0-3065 GCA_031410295.1 Rhodoferax sp. | reverse complement strand
TGATTTACCAGTACGACGACATTCGCGGCGAGCCGCTGGCAGTGCCGGCAGCCACCATCAACCCGTATCTGGTCGATGCGCCCGATGTAGTGTTGCCGCGCCGGGGCAAACCGATTTGCGATGTTCCGGAAATTGGCATTGGGAACAAGCCTATTGACGATGGCAACTACCTTTTTACAACTGAGGAAAAGGCTGAGTTTTTAAAGCTGGAGCCTGGTGCGCGCAAGTTCTTCCGCCGGTGGCTGGGGGCTGATGAGTTCTTGAATGGTTGGGAGCGTTGGTGTCTTTGGCTGGGTGACTGCCCGGCATCAGAACTACGCGCCATGCCCGAGGCGATGAAGCGCGTACAAGCAGTGAAATCCTCGCGTCTCGCCAGCAAGAGTGCGCCTACACAAAAGCTGGCCGCGACACCAACCCGTTTTCATGTTGAGAACATGCCGGCCACTCCTTACTTGGTGCTGCCTGAGGTGTCATCGGAACGGCGGCAGTTCATACCATTTGGATTCGAAAACCCTTCGACGTTTTGCAGCAATCTGGTCAAGATTGCCCCCGCTGCCACCCTTTTCCATTTCGGCATCCTCTCCAGCACAATGCACAACGCCTGGGTACGCGCTACCTGCGGTCGCATGAAGAGCGACTATCGCTACTCCAAGGACATCGTCTACAACAACTTCCCTTGGCCAGGTTACAAGTCAAAAGAGGCTACATCCCAAACAGAACGTGTGCAAGCAGCTATCAAAATAGCAGCGAAAGTCGTGCTTGATGCCCGCGCCGCAGACAAGAGCCAGTCGCTAGCTGACCTGTACGACCCTCTGACCATGCCGCCCGAGCTGCTCAAAGCCCACCAAAAACTCGACAAAGCCGTGGATGCCGCCTACGGCTACAACGGCCCGGCCGAAGATGCAGCGCGCGTGGCGTTTTTATTCGGCCTGTATCAGCAACTGACTGGGGCGACGGCCATCGTGGTCGCCGCCAAAACGCCCAAACCGCGCAAACCCAGGCTGGCAGCCTCTATCTAGAACGAATTCCACCCATGTACCAGGAACTGCAACTATTCGAAGAGTCGTTCGACCGCCATCCGGTATGGGGCACGGAGGGCAACGACTTGCCCTTGCCCGCGATGGCCGTGGGCGACCAGTTCGAGCACGACAGCCTGCCCGCCATCCACTGGCGCATGCCGCCCAAACCGGGTCAGGTTTTCAAGGTGGTCGCGATCAAACATGTATTTAGCGAGACGGGTTGCGGACCGGAAGCCAATCATCTGCTGAAGGTGGCCGTGGCGCTGGACAACCTGGCGGATCGACAAGAGACTGCGTTGATCGAGGCAGAGCAAGACCTTCAGAGGCAGACGGGGCGGGCAGATTTTCTTCAATCCGTGGCGCGTGAGCAGGCGCGGCGCACCGCGCCCGACGTGTTGAACAAAGTCGTCGATGGCATCGAGTCCGAAATGAAAAGCATGCCAGCCCACGGCATCGAGAGCGAGGCCGTGAGCGCCTGGGACGAGGCGGCTGCAATTTTGCAGGCCAATGGGCACATGTTGGCCGAGATGCAGCGGTCCGAGATCGAATCCAGTGTGCGGCTCGCATTCAAGCGCTAGAGCCACGACGATCGGCTCGCGGTATGGCTGGCCTATGCCGACTTGAACGAATGTTTTTATGAGGACTGGCCCGATGTGCATGCTGGATTTGACCCATGGGAAATATGGGCCGTGCCGATGCCTGAGATCGACGAAAAGGTGAGCCAGCGCGTATTGAACTTGCTCTACGAACATCAACGCTCGCCCTGAATCAAACGCCGCAATATTGACGTAGTCACTGGAGGCATTGTATGAACGCACAAATCGAAAAACGGCTGCGGGCCGTGTACGCCAAAGGCAATCTGGAACTGATTGACGCGGAGCAGTGTGATTTCAGCTACCTTGATCCGCTAGCAACCGCTCTGCAGGCACAGCTGGCGCCGTGGGCCGTGGGTTTGGACAAGTTCTGTGTCTGGAGCCAGTTGACGCGCGTGGCCTCCACCTCCGCCGGCTTGTGTGCTGCCGACGGCGTGCGCTGGAAAGCCGGAAACACGCAGCTGTACCAGCGGCTGTCCGAAACCGGGCAACCGGGCAACCGGGCATCATATGCTTCGTGACCGTCAGCACGGTGTACCCGGCCTGGGACTGTTACTTCAACCTCTGGACACCGCGCGACGACCCGACCGGGGCCGCGCAACAGGCCGGTCACCTTGATTGCGCCATGCTGGACGAAGCAGCCGTGCCGCCGATCTGGAACAGCATCGTGCAACAAATCGCCGAGTGCTGCGCCGCGCACGGGCTGGTGCGCCTGAGTGAAACGGAGCTTCAGGAAGATGTGCCTTTCGTCACCGAATCAATATGGACTGACGATGATGATGATGGCGGCGACGACGCGGACGCAGGCAGCGATGACTTCACGCCCTCGCGAGAGCATCAGGTCTGCAATCTGGCGCAGTGCCTGTTTCAGCAACATTGAAGCTTGAGGCGAAAAGGCCACGTCCATGAAGTTCCCGGAGCGCTACGCCCGCTGGTTTTCACACGACCTGGCCAGCTACCGGCCAACCTTGTACGCGCAACTTGCCGAGGAGGATGCGCCCGTGTTCTGGCGTTGGCTGGAGCGCCGGTACTTGAACCAGTACCGGGAATTTATCCAGTTGCAAGGTGACATCGACGGTTGCAGGGCACGGGGCCTCTGGTTCCCGGGATCGGTGTCGCGGCGCTACTTCATCACTGTCAAGTTGCTGAACCTGTCTGCGCCGCTGTGCCGGGATCTGGAAGCCTGGCGCGATGACCTGGAGCGTGGCTATGTTCCGTGGAACGGCGTCACTGACTTCGACCTTGAGAAGTTTGACGAAAGCGGGCTGGCGCTTGCAAACGGCTGAAACTGGAGGTGGGCGCTGATGTTTACGTGGAGTACTATTGCTTCCAGGAAATTGTGATCGTCGATGGCCGGGCGGTTGAAATTCCAGCGCCTGACGTGACGACCATTTGCAGGGAACATCGTGGCAGCTGATCATGACCGGTGCTTGGGACGCTGCAGCAGCGCGCG
>JANNYX010000509.1:0-3953 GCA_031410295.1 Rhodoferax sp. | reverse complement strand
CACATCCTACACATTGCCGCCATGGTTGTTCTTTGCGTTACCGAGCATTTATTTCGTTCTGCATACCTTGGAGGAGCTGCCGTACTTCGCATTCTGGGTTACTCGGCATTTTGGGCCGATGAGTGCTTTGTACTTTGCAAGTATCCACGTTCCAATTATCTTGCTTTCCTTCTATGCCTCCCACCGCGCCTATAAGGATGAACGAAGCACAGGCTGGGTGATATTCTGTACAGCCGGAATGATGCAGTTTGTCTTTAATGCATTATTCCACCTCACAACAGCCGCACTTTTCATGGAGTATTCACCCGGGATGGTTACGGCTGCCAGTTTGTCATTTTTGTTCGCGGTTTATTTTGTAAGACGTATTTTGAACGAGGAACGTCTAAACAAAAAACAAGTCGGTTGGGCGGCCTGGTGGGGCTTCGTGATGGCTGCGGCTGCTGTAGGAACCCTATTTTTGCATTAGAGTTTTCGCTGATCTATGAGGCACCCAGCCGAAGGTGGCGCTTCGGCTCACTGCCTGCCTGCGCAGGCCGGGACAGCGCGACGAAACAAGGCTCTGCCGCAGCCCCGTTCGGCGGGGCTCCAGTCAGACCCCGTGGTCACAACAAACATGCGTCACAAAGGGGTAGTCGAGCTTGCCCGACGCCGGTCTGTCAAGCCAAGGCTGCCGCTACGTCTGCAGGCATCACCATCTCTGCGCTTGGTTTGACGCTGCCATGTCGCCCGTCACACGTAGCGCGGTGATTGGGAAATGCGACCGGGCTTTGGCGTGAAAGGCGCGCGGTGGCTATCTTTCGGTAAGCTCAAAAAATGGCCAAGCGCCAGCTTGACCCATTTTTCATTCCGCGCGTGATTTCACGCCAAAACCGCACGCGCATTGCCCAGTCGCCGTGCGGTGCTTACTACTTGGAAGAGAACCGTTGCGGCAGGCCGGTCCGCAGTCCCAGAAACGCAGATTGGAAAGTCCCGAAGGGGAAGGTCGTCAGGAATCCACAAACAGCGCGTCAAACCCCTGAAACGGCTCGAACCGCTTGTTGGCGTAACGCAGTCGTGTCGGCCCGGGCAGGGCGCGTTGTTGGACCGAGTGGCGCGCGTCGCCGGGGTAGGTCAGGACCCGCACACCGTCGTCGTCAAACGGTTCGGGCTGGATCACGGGAGGCCGCTGGCTGCGCGCTGCCTGCAATGCCGCCTGTACATCGGCGTAACGCGAGAGGTGCGCCAGGCTCATGATCTGCGGCGGCGCCAGTTCGATCTGGCCGTCGCGGTATTGTTCGAGCGCGGCGCGCGGTGAGAGCCAGATGCTTTCGGTGGCTTCGTGGTTGTCGTGGCGGGCCACCTGGTCGGCGGGCGCTTGCGCGATGAAAAAACGGGTGTCAAAACGCTTGCTCATCACCGAGGGCATGGTCGGCGTGATCCAGCGCGACCACGGCGTGAGGCTGCTGGCGGTAAGCCGCAGTTTCATCAGCGCCAGCACCTCTTCGAAGGCATGGCCCTCGCGCAGCAGGGCGTAGGCGCGGGCCGCGTCGTCAGCGCCCGCATTTTGCGCATACAGCACGCCGGATTCCTCAAATGCCTCGCGCAAGGCAGCCACGTACAGGCCGGCAGCGGTGAGTGGTTCAATGTCGGGCTCGTGCAGCGCGGCATGCAAGTCGGCAGGGGGCACGTCCAGGTGGGCGTCCATGTCCAACTCGGCGTCAAAACGGTCCACCTTGCCGCCGGGGAACACATAGGCACCGCCGAGCACGTCAGACAGGCCGTGGCGTTTGATCAAGAATACTTCGAGAATGCTGCCGCTCTGGGCACTGTTGAGGTCGCCAGCGGTGTTGTCGCGCAGCATGACCACCGTGGCGGCCGGGCGCGCGGGCCCGGTCACGGTTTGCGAGTTGATTTCCATGCGGCGATGTTAAACCTGCCGCGGCGCACGCCGCTCTGCGCCGTCTTAACTCACACCGAGCTTCTCCGCCGCCATGCGGGTGCCCTTGACGCGGTTGGTGATCTTCTGGAAGGCCACTTCGCGGGCATATTCGGGCGTGCCGTGGTTGGGCTTTTCGTCGATGGAGAAGGGCGAAAAACCACAGTCGTCGGTGGATCCCAACTGGTTCTTGTCGATGTGTTTGGCGGCGGCGACCAGCTGGGCGCAAATCTCCTCGGCCGACTCCACCCGCGGGCTTTGTGTGACAGTGACGCCGATGTAAGCCATCTGGCGCACGCCATTGGCGTCGTCACGCAGGCTGGCGGCGATGTTTTTGTAGACCGATTCACGGTCACGTTCGCTGGCCAGTTGAATCAAGAAATAACCGGCGTTCATCTTGAAGAGGCTGGGCAGCAGGTCGTTGTACGGCACGTCGGCGCTGTGCACTGAATCGCGGTCGCCGCCGGGGCAGGTGTGCACGCCAATGTTCACGCGTTCGGCGGCGCTGAAGCGGTCGATCACGCGGTTGTTCAGCTCGATGAAGTGCGGCAACATGCCGGCGCCTGTCCAGGGGTTGCGTGAGTCGCAACGGCAGGCCAGGCGGCCTTCGGTGAAGTCGATCGACACACGCTCCGCGCCCGCTGCGAAGGCCTGGCGGATGTCTTTCTCGGTTTCGTTGCACAGGTCTTCCTCGAAGGCGGCGCGGGTGTATCCGGGTACCTCTTCAGTCAGCGGGTACAAGAGCGCCAGCATCGACGGCGCAATCACCGCCTGTTTCATCGGTTTGGTGGCGTATTTGATTGATTTTTTTAGGGAATCCGAGGCGAACGCCTTGTATTTGAAAGGTCCGCCCGTGAGCTTGGGCAATTGCCGGTTATGGCCGTCGGCAAAGATGGCGAAGTACTGGCCGCCGCCGCCGAGATTTTTGGCAAGCCCGGTACCGGCCAGCGTGTCAGTGATTGGGTAGGTGGCGAAACTGGACCAGCGTTGTTCACCGTCAGAGACGATGGGCGAGCCGGTGGCCTCGTACCGTTTGATCGAGTCGACCACCGCTTTCTCCTGCTCGGCTTCGAGCGCGGCCAGTTCGATGCGCCCCTTGTCGTAATCCAGATAGGCCGCCTGGAGCGTCGTCGGTCTTGGCAGGGAGCCTACCGGTTCGGTGGGGATGCCCGTCGCGGCGCGGGGGTTGTAGCTCATTGACATTCTCCTTGTTGGTTGATGCCGAAGTCACCCAGGTTGTCAATCGTCACGTTCGGCGGCGTGCGCAGACCCGCGTTGCAGTTTAGGAGTGGCAGTTGCGCCGTGCAATGCAGACCAATGTTGCTCGAAGGGTCATTTAACGTCGCGCACCGTGACCCGCACGACACTGGCAGCGTCCCACTATTGTCCCAACAGTTGCAAGTGGGACGCTTTTGCTTTCTACTTGGTTGCATGGAACTTCATCGACCACCCCCAACCGCGGCTGACGCTGGTTTAAGACCTGTGTCGTTCCCTGCCGCAAGTACTCAAAATGGCCCGCTGCTGACGGAAATATCCAGCTTTTGCCGGGCGGCGGGTATGGCCGAATCAACCTTTGGACGACGTGCCGTGAACGACGGAAAATTTGTCCCGCGCTTGCGCTTTGGCGGGCGCGTGACAACGGCGACAGTCGAACGGGTGCGCGAGTTCATCGGCCATTACCCGGCACCGGTTTCACGCGAACCGGCGGCGCGCCCGGCGCATGCCAGCGCTGCATTGGCACCCGTGTTGTCAAAGTTTGGCGCTACGATCGCGCTGGCAGGTTCTGCGGATCAACGTGGCCCGGCAGCCCTGAGTCAATTGACCAAGCGACTGGCCAAGAGCCCGCGCGTGCCGGATGCCGAAAGTACCCCAAAGAATTTCCGCTTTTACGACAACCGGCAGAAGTACCTGCTGTTCGTCAACACCTGCGCTGAAAAATGGGTGGCGGCGCGGCGCATTGGAATGGAGCTGGCCAACATCCACCCGCACCCGCCGGCCTTCAGGTTGTTTGACGCTGGCGTGGGCGACGGCACAGTGC
>JANNYX010000508.1:0-7129 GCA_031410295.1 Rhodoferax sp. | reverse complement strand
CATGTCAATGCTGGTGAAGTAATCATCGGCACACTTGAACCCGACATATTTGGCGCTCAGGTCGGCGCCTACATGGCGCAGAAAGCCGGCAAAGGAGACGCCGCCCCATTTGCCGATGGCGCTCCAGCCTTCCACGCAGATGTGGCGCGTGACCTGATCTGTTTGCGGCATGACCCGCAATTCAGAAAGCGCAAATTTGCGCTTGTCTGCGACCAGCCCGGTGACTTCGAGCCGATAGCCGCTTTCCTCGACCGTGCGTACTTCCGCTTCGCTGTAGTAAGCATTAAACGGGAAGGGGCGCGTAATCATCGATTCGGGATAGGTGGGCGCCAGGCGGTTCGGGTCGAACAGCCAACCCTGCACTTCGTCATTCATTCGCGAAATCCGCATCAGCGCCGATTCGACACTGCTTTCATCGACCAGCGAGCAACCGGTCAGCATGGCAAGGCCGCCTAGGGTGAGCGAACGGCTCAGAAAGTTTCGGCGTTCAGGCTGGCGGACTCGGCCGGTCGCCTCTTTCAGCACGGCGTCGCCATCGATGGCGAGCCGGCGAGGGGGTTTGATTGTCATCACATGCGCTCCTTATTGAGGGTGTGTTTCAACGTCCCCGAACCATGTACACCAGCGTGCGCGGAACCAGGGCAACCATCACCAGATGAACGACTGCAAAAGCTGCAAGCGCGGCCATGGCATAAAAGTGCACCCGCCGTGCGCCTTCGTAGCCGTCGAGCAGTTCACGCAGCAACGGGAACTGCACCGATTTCCATAGGACCAGGCCTGAAAGCACGAGCACAATGCTGTCGAGCATGACAAAGAGGTAAGCCAGACGCTGCACCATGTTGTAGTGCTGAGGGTCGGCGTGGGCAAGTTTGCCTTTGAACGCGGCCAGAAGGTCGGCCAGCAATCCCTTCAGCGACAAGGGAAAGAATTTGTGCATCAGGCGGCTCGTAGCCACATTGAAGGCGAAATACAACAGGCCGTTGATAAACAAAATCCACATGGCGGCAAAATGCCACTGGATGGCTCCGGCCAGCCAGCCACCCAGGGTAATCGCATTCGGAATCGAAAAACCCATGAACGATGTGGCGTTGTAAATTTGCCAGCCACTCATCATCAGGATAATTACGGCAATCGCATTCAGCCAGTGCATGACCCGAAGCCAGCCAGGATGAACAATCCGCGGTGAGTTTTTCATCAATGCTCTCCCGATGTGAACAAAGTTGCGTGTTGCGGCTTGGTCGGGTGTTGCGCCTGGTTCTTACTGCCTGTCTGCATTTATTTACAGGCAGAACGCAACTTGAATCGTGACGGCAGCATAGTCCACTGTGCCAAAACCGCAGGAAGCAAATAAAAAGATGCACCATTGCAAACGACTTGGTGAACCCGCACCAGCGCCTCAAAATCCGCCGATCCGGTCATTGAAGGCGGCTGCACACCGTGCTTGATACGCCCCACGGACACCACTACACCAAAGAAAATGAACTGAATCAAGGAAAGTACCGCAACAAAGTGCAACCAAGCCATGTTTTATCAACCATAGTTTTCTGCGATTCGGCTTTCACCGCAAATTAAAGTGAATGACTGCCTGGAAACGGCAAACGCCTCATTCAGGATGGCCCGTTCAAGTTGCCACCGCGCTTTGGGACTGACCAGCCCACCTGCAATGAGAATCCATTTGCAAAAATGTATTGATGCCCAAAACAAGGCGACGGTTTGAAGTAGCACTGCCTTTTGCATAGAGCTTTCGCGCAAAATGCGGTGATGCAACTCAATTTCATCGCGAATCAACCGGTAGCCAGCGCCAGCGGACGAAGCTTGTCCATGGTGGATCCGTCCTACGGCGAACCCTTTGACGAGATCCAGCGCTCCAACCCGCAGGACATCGACCTAGCCGTTCAGGCCGCACGCCATTGCCTCAACACCGTCTGGTGCAAGTTGACTGGCGCCGAACGCGGCCGCTTGTTGATGAAACTGTCACTGGCGGTGGCTGAACACGCCGAAGAACTGGCGCAGATCGAACAACGCGACTGCGGCAAACCCAGCACCCAGGCGCGTGCCGATGCCCTGGCACTGGCGCGTTATTTCGAGTTCTACGCCGGCGCTTGCGACAAGTTTCACGGCGAGACGATTCCGTATTTGGACGGTTATAGCGTGCTTACCTGGCGCGAGCCGCACGGCGTCACCGGCCACATCATCCCATGGAACTACCCGATGCAGATTTTTGGCCGCAGCATCGGCGGCGCATTGGCAGCGGGCAATGTGTGTGTGGTCAAACCGGCGGAAGACGCCTGCCTTTCAGTCTTGCGGGTGGCGCAATTGGCGGCGGATGTGGGTTTCCCGGCGGGCGCCATCAACATCGTCACCGGCTTCGGTCACGAGGTTGGCGACGCCCTGGCGCGCCACGCCGGCATCGACCACATCAGTTTCACCGGCAGCCCTGGGGTCGGCACCAAAATCCAGCAGGTCGCTGCCGAACGCCACTGCCCGGTCACGCTGGAGCTGGGCGGCAAAAGCCCGCAGATCGTGTTTTCCGACGCCGACCTGGACGCCGCCGTGCCGATGGTGATCAACGCCATCGTGCAAAACAGCGGCCAGACCTGTTCCGCCGGTTCGCGCCTCTTGGTCGAACAGGCGATCTACGAGCCATTGCTCGAACGCCTTGGGCGCGCCTTCGAAAACCTGCGTGCCGGGCCGGCCGCCATGAACCTGGATTTGGGCCCGCTGATCCGCCAGACGCAACAACAACGCGTTTGGGACTTTCTCTCCGACGCGCAAGTGGCCGGCATCCCGATGGTGGCGCAGGGCCGCGTGGTCGATGAAGCGCCCGAGGCCGGGTTTTACCAGGCGCCGACACTTTTGCGTGATGTGCCGGTGATGCATCGGCTGGCGCAGGAGGAAGTCTTCGGGCCGGTGCTGTGCGCCATGCCCTTCAACGACGAAGACGAAGCCGTTCATCTGGCCAACGCCACGCAGTTTGGCCTGGTGGCGGGCATCTGGACGCGTGACGGCGCACGCCAGTTCCGCATGGCCAAACGCGTGCGAAGCGGCCAGGTGTTCATCAATAACTATGGCGCTGGCGGCGGCGTCGAGCTGCCCTTTGGCGGCGTAAAATCAAGCGGCTACGGACGTGAAAAGGGCCTTGAGGCGCTGCTGGGGTTCACCACCCTGAAAACCGTGGCCATCAAACACGGTTGAACGCAACATGCTTAAAAAATTCGGTTTTGGCCGTGACGCGCGACCCGTCAAACAAGCAGACGCGCCGGCGTCGCACCCAGGTGAGCCGCAGCACCTGCTGGCCAAACACCGCGAGATGGTTCGCATTGCCGTCAAAGGAACCTTGAAGCAATACGGCCTGGGGGCGACCTGGATTGGTTGCGACGTCAACTTCGCCCTGCCCCCCTTGGCCGGGCGTACGCCTTCTGACGCCTTGGCCATTCGCCTGATCGTGCAGGAGTGGCGCGAGGACCTGCTGCGTTATTTGCCTGCGCTGCAGCGCAAAATCCTGGCGGCGCTGGATCGTGATGAGCCCGGCATTGACCACAGCCGCCACAGCTTTTACTGGCAATTTGCGCCGGATTGTGGTTGCAAGGTGGACGAATTGCCTTCTGCCAGCAGCTGGGGCACCGAAGCCGAAGCGCGGCCCGGCTCGAGCCCAAGGGCGCCAGCCAAACGCGCATTTGACCTGCCGCCGTCCGAGCGCGACCTTCCCAGGGACGATCACGACGACATCCCGTCCACTTTTGCGGCTACCGAAGCCGGTTTTTTGCAGACAACCCCCGGCGCTCTGCCCACATCCCGCAAGTAAACCCCGCGCTGTACGCAAAAAATCGCACGCGGCCGGCAGTTCGTCAAAAAGCATAGCGTCAACCTGCTAACATTCAAGGCTTGGCGCACGGCAAACCTGCCAGTCAAGCTGGCCATAAGTGCCCGGTCACCGCAACAACAAAGGCCACCATGTTCAAAATCTTCGGCTTTGGTCGCAACAAATCTGCGTTATCACGCAACGCCCCGCAAGCCTTTGACCAGGGCGCAACGACACGTCAACACACCGACATTCAGCGCGAACTGGTACGTGTGGTGCTCAAAGACACCTTGCGTCTGCACGGCATCCCCGGCAACTGGTTGACTTGCGAAGTGACGGCGCTCACCGGCCAGGCGCGCGGCGACGACATACTGGTGCGCCTGGTCGTGCTGAAATGGCATGAACCGCTCTTGAAATTTTTGCCAGCGCTGCAAAAACAGTTGATCGTTGGTCTGGACCGTTTTGAGCCCTCGGTCGATCACGCCAAATATGTCGTGTCATGGCAGTTTGCACCCGATTGTGGTTGTCCGCACGCGCAACTGCCCGATGCCAAGACCTGGACGATGGAAGATATTCCGAACGCGGCTGCGGGGCTGTCACCGTCAATCGTCGATTGGGCGCCGCAATTGGCCTCCAAAGTCGCTCAACCCCAGTCTGCAATCCCTGGCGCTGCGCCCGTCAAACCGAAGTTTGATTTGCCGGATGGAAACCGCGAACCCCACCCAGGCGCATTTGCCGCAACTGAACCGACCCCGCTGGCCCCTGCACAAGCCGCCACACCCGCAGCGAAACCTAAATTTGATCTGCCAGCCTCGCCCATGGACGCCCTGCCGTCCAACTTTGCCCCGACCGAACCCGGACCCCTGCGCTGAAGCACATTTTAAAAACTGTTCAGTAGAATCGGCAATAGGCTGTCGAATATATTGATTAGTGTGCTATGTATTTAATAGCACCTAGAATACAGGCTTGAACCGGCGCCGGCTTGCGCGGGCGTCCCCCTCCCGATTCAATTGCAATGAAAGGCAGCCCCATGCGTGTCAACGGAAAATCCATCATCGTCACCGGGTCTGGCGGCGGCATTGGTGAAGGCATCGCCAAACGGCTGGCGGCCGAAGGTGCCCAGGTGCTTGTCAATGACATCAACACCAAGTTGGGTGAAAACGTTGTCGCTCAAATCATCGCCTTGGGCGGCACTGCCTCGTTCTTCGCCGCCGATGTGACCCGATCGGCCGACGTCAAGGCGCTGGTGGCCGCAGCGGTGCAGCGTTATGGCAAGCTCGACGCCATGGTCAACAACGCCGGCTGGACCCACCGCAACCAAAGCGCTCTGGATGTGCCCGAAGACGAATTTGACAAGTGTTACGCCGTCAACATGAAGAGCATCTACCTCTCGACGGTCCACGCCGTGCCCGCATTTCGCGCCAACAAAGGCGGCTCAATGATCAACATCGCCTCCACAGCGGGGGTGCGGCCGCGCCCTGGCCTGACCTGGTACAACGGCTCCAAAGGCGCAGTGATCACCACCTCGAAATCGCTGGCGGCGGAGTTCGGTCCGGAGAACATCCGCGTCAACTGCATCAACCCGGTGTTCAACCCAGACACCGGGTTGTCAGCGTCATTTGCCGGCGGGCCGGTCGATGAAGAACGCAAAGCCAGGTTCCGCGCCAGCATTCCGCTGGGGCGTTTTTCCACGGCGCTGGACGTTGCCAACGCCGCCTTGTACCTGGCCAGCGACGAGGCCGCCTTCATCAGCGGCGTGTGTATCGAGGTGGACGGCGCGCGCTGTGTTTGATCGGCCCTTTGAACCATCTTTTGATCCGTCTTTTGAAGTGCTTTTTTAAGCAAGGTCAACGCTGGCGTTGCACAATAGCGGCATGAGCATTCCCGTCAACCAACCTGCCACCGACTCTGCCGCCAGCCGGCCGGCCAGGGTGATTCCGCTGATCGACCAGCGCATTGCTGAACTGAGCGTGGCGGGCCTCGCACTGCCGACTGGCGCCATTGCCGCCAATGGCCTGCTGTCAGACGCATTGGGCCGGCCGCTGCGCGATTTGCGCATCAGCGTTACTGACCGCTGCAACTTCCGCTGCAACTACTGCATGCCCAAGGAAGTGTTTGACAAGAATTACGCTTACCTGCCGCACTCGTCACTGTTGTCTTTCGAGGAAATCACCCGCGTCGCCCGCCTGTTTGTAGCGCATGGTGTGCAGAAAATCAGGCTCACCGGCGGTGAACCCCTGCTGCGTAAAAACCTCGAGGTGCTGATCGAGCAATTGGCGCAACTGCGCACGGTTGACGGCAAGGCGCTGGATTTGACCTTGACCACCAATGGCTCGCTGCTCAAACGCAAGGCCCAGACGCTGAAGGATGCCGGCCTGAACCGTGTCACCGTCAGCCTGGATGGTTTGGACGACGCCGTGTTTCGGCAAATGAACGATGTGGATTTCCCGGTAGCCGACGTCCTTGAAGGCATCGAAGCTGCACGCGCTGCCGGTTTGGGGCGCGATGCGCACGGGCAACTTGTGGGTTTGAAAGTCAACATGGTTGTCAAACGCGGCGCCAACGAGCAGGAAATTCTGCCGATGGCGCGTTATTTCAAGGGCACAGGCATCACCTTACGCTTCATTGAATACATGGACGTGGGGGCCACAAACGGCTGGCGCATGGACGAGGTGCTGCCGTCCGCTGAGGTGGTGAAATTGGTTCACGCGCAAATGCCGCTGGTGCAGCTGGACCCTTCGGCGCCAGGTGAAACCGCTGAACGCTGGGGTTTTGCCGATGCCTACGGCCTCTATGACCGCAGCGCGGGCGAGGTCGGTGTGATCAGCAGCGTCACCCAGGCCTTTTGCAGCGACTGCAATCGCGCGCGACTCTCCACCGAGGGCAAGTTGTACCTGTGCCTTTTCGCGTCGCAGGGGCATGACCTGCGGTCGTTGATGCGCACGGGCGCGAGCGACGCCGAGATTGAATCCGCGATCGGCCAAATCTGGGGTGCAAGGGAAGACCGTTATTCAGAATTGCGCAGCCTGTCGGCGCCAGACACCTCCCAAGGCGCCCGGCGCGTTGAAATGAGCTATATCGGCGGATAGGGATATGGCCCCCACGCTTTCCCACTTCGTGTGGACGCTGCCCCCCAAGGGGGCGAATTTTTCTTGGGGCAGCCCGGCGAAAAATTTGGCCTCCACGTTTCCCGCTTCGTGTAGCTCTCTGCCACCCGAGGGGGCGAATTTTTCTTGGGGCGGCCCGGCGAAAAATTTGGCCCCCACGTTTCCCACTTCCTGTGGACGCTGCCCCCCCCCGAGGGGGTGAATTTTAAAAAACATGATT
>JANNYX010000507.1:0-2647 GCA_031410295.1 Rhodoferax sp. | reverse complement strand
GACGACCGGCACCGACACCACGCAACTCAAAACCACGGCTGTCAAAAAAGGCGACCGTTATGTGGTCAACGGCCAAAAGGTCTGGATCTCGCGCATCCAGCATTCCGACCTGATGATTCTGCTGGCGCGCACCACGCCTTTGGCCGAGGTGAAAAAGAAGTCCGAAGGCATGTCGATTTTCATCGTCGATTTGAACGTGGCCCTGAGGCGTGGCGTAAGCGCCGACGGGCCGCCCCTAGGCGCGATGGCCCCCTCGGGGGGCAGCGCAGCACACGAAGTGGCAAGCGTGGGGGCGATGACCATTCGACAAATCGCCAACATGGTGAACCACGAAACCAACGAGGTGTTTTTCGACAACCTGGAGATTCCGGCGGAAAACCTGATTGGCCAGGAAGGGCAGGGCTTCAAATACATCCTGGACGGCCTCAACGCCGAACGCACGCTGATCGCCGCCGAATGTATTGGCGACGCTTACTGGTTCGTTGACAAGGCGCGCCGTTACGCCTCGGACCGTGTGGTCTTTGGCCGCCCGACCGGGCAAAACCAGGGCATCCAGTTCCCGATTGCCGACAGCTACATCGAAACCGAAGCGGCGAACCTGATGCGGTTCAAGGCCTGCGCCCTGTTTGACGCGAAACAGCCCTGCGGCGCTGAAGCCAACATGGCCAAATACCTCGCCGCCAAGGCGTCATGGGAGGCCGCCAACGTGTGTTTGCAGACTCACGGCGGTTTTGGTTTTGCCTGTGAATATGACGTTGAGCGGAAATTTCGCGAAACGCGGCTTTATCAAGTGGCGCCGATTTCCACCAACCTGATTTATTCTTATGTGGCAGAACATTTGCTCGGGCTGCCAAGGTCGTTTTGAGGCCGAAATTAGGCGCCTCGTCGGTATTCTTTAAAACTCATGAAGAAAATCACGTATAGGCCGACAGATAATATAGATAGTTTGCTATATAAATAATAGCAACCACAACCCCATCAAAAACCAATCACGCCATGAACCCCAGCCCCAGCGCCCAAATTGCAAGCTTCGCCGCCAACCTGCGTTACGAGGCGATCCCCGAACACGTCATTCGCAAAACCGAAGATCTGCTGGTCGACTGGTTCGGCTCCTGCCTGGCGGGCAAGGGCGCGCGAGCGGTCGAGTCGATCGCCAAATTCGCGGCAGAGATGGGCCCGGCCTCGGGCAAGTCGGAGCAACTCGTTAGCCGGGTGCAAACCTCGCCGTATTTCGCGGCGATGGTGAATGCGGCGGCGTCGCACGTGGCGGAGCAGGACGACGTGCACAACGGCTCGGTGTTCCATCCGGCGGCCGTGGTCTTTCCGGTGGCCCTGGCGCTCACGCAGTCGCTGGGTTTGAGCGGCAAGCGCCTCTTGACAGCGGCGGTGGCGGGTTACGAAGTTGGCATCCGCGCCGGCGAATTCCTCGGCCGCTCGCACTACAAAGTCTTTCACACTACGGGCACTGCGGGCACCCTGGCGGCTGCGGCGGCAGCGGGCAATTTGCTCGGGCTCAATGCAGTGCAGATGCAACACGCCCTGGGTTCGGCCGGCACACAGTCGGCCGGGTTGTGGGAATTTTTGCGTACCGGCGCCGATTCAAAACAACTGCACACGGCGCATGCCGCCGCCGCTGGTCTGCTTTCGGCGCAGTTGGCGCAAGACGGTTTTACCGGCGCGGCGCAAATTTTTGAAGGCGCGCAAGGTTTGGCGGCGGGCATGTCGAGCGACGCCGATGCGGCGAAATTGATCGACGGACTTGAATTGAATGGTGACGTCACGCGCTGGGCCACGATCGAGACATCGTTCAAATACCACGCCTGTTGCCGCCACACCCACCCGGCGGCAGACGCCCTCTTGCAAGTCATTGCCGCGCACGGGCTGAAGCCGGCCGACATCGCCCGCGTCGTCACCCATGTGCACCAGGGCGCGATAGACGTGCTTGGGCCAGTGGTGAACCCGGTCACGGTGCACCAGAGCAAGTTCTCCATGGGCACCACCCTGGCGTTGGCGGCACGGTTTGGTCACGCCGGGCTGACTGAATTCGACCAGCATTTCAAGGACGATGAAACCGTGGCCCTGTGCAACAAGGTCAGCATGGAACTTGACCCTGAAGTCGACGTCGCCTACCCGCGCCGCTGGATCGGCAAGGTCAGCGTCACCACGACCGATGGGCGCAGCCTGCAAGGGCGTGTTGATGAACCCAAGGGCGACCCGGGCAACACCCTCACCCGCGACGAAATCACGGCCAAGGCGAAACGTCTGGCGGCCTACAGCGGCGCTTCGGACGATGCTGAGATGAACCTCACCATCGAACGCTTGTGGAGCATCTCCTACATCGCCGAAGTCACCCGGCTTCTGGGACCGACACCGCCGCCGCGCGGTTGACGCCAGAGTTTTCAGCAAGGGAATTTGCCGATTGCCAATGCCTGGAATATTGGCAAGATGGCGCCAACGTTTTCAAGGAGCCAGTATGTCCATTATCAAATTAAATCAGTCTCGTTCGTCAGTGGCAATCGCCAGCGCCGTCCTGGCACTTTCAGGCGTTTTCGGCCTGACGTCGCAGGTACAGGCCCAAAGCGCCTACCCAGGCGACAAACCGGTCGCGCTGATGATCCCCTTCGCGGCCGGCGGCCCGACCGACATC
>JANNYX010000506.1:0-2676 GCA_031410295.1 Rhodoferax sp. | reverse complement strand
CCTATGGCCACGCAGCGGGTGACGACGCCATCCGGCGCCTTGCAGCCTCATTCAGACGCGTGCTGCGCGAAACCGACGTCAGCGGCCGTTATGGCGGCGAGGAGTTCGGCATTCTGCTGCCCAACACGCAGATCGATGCGGCGCGCGAAGTGATCGACCGTTTGCGCCGCGACATGCGCCAGAATCCGTTGGTTGACGATGTTGTCGTTACGGCAAGTTTTGGCATGATCCAGCTGACCAGCGACATCATCAGCGTGGAAGAGTGGATCCGGCTCTCGGACAAAGGGCTCTACCAGGCCAAGAACCTGGGCCGCGACCGCTGGGTTGATGTCGGTGCGCTGCGCGACAGCACAGTGGGACGCCTCGAAACCCAGACCTGATTCGCCGTCAACCGGCTTCTACCCGGTTGCGGCCGGTTTCCTTGGCCCGGTACATAGCGGCGTCGGCGCGCGCCAGGAGCGAGTCAACGCTGTCGTTTTGACCGTTGTTGATGGCGATGCCGATGCTGGCAGTGCAGGACGGCACCTCGCCAGAATTGGCCAGGCCCAGGCGGATGCGTTCCGCCACATTGAGCGCCTGCTCGAGGTCGGTTTCCGGCAACAGAACAACAAATTCTTCGCCGCCAAAGCGCGCCAGGCGGTCGTTCTGGCGCAAATGCGCATTGACATTGGCCACCATGCTGACCAGAACTTTGTCGCCGGCCTGGTGGCCGTAGGTGTCGTTAACCGCCTTGAAGCGGTCCAGGTCAAGCGCCAAAACCGCCATGTTGCGGCCGGTGCGCTTGCAGCGCTCCAATTCACCCGCGCACAGGGTGTTCCAGTGACGCCGCGTCAGCGCGTTGGTGAGCGAGTCGCGCGTGGCCAGCTGTTCAAGTTCTGCACGCAGCATGTCCGTGGCCATGAGGATCAGGCCAATTGAATAGAGCAGGATCGACAGCGCGAATCCCATCGCATAGACCTGGTGAATTGGCGACGATCCCATGATGTTGTCATCCAGAGACTGCACCGTGGCCAGCGCAACCCTGAGGAGCTGCAAGGCGGCCGCCGCAGTCAGCGCGCCCAGGGCCAGGCCCTTGGCAAAACTCATGGGTTTGTTTTTGCGGATCACCAGCGCTTGCACTGCCATGAACGCCGCGCCCATCAAGTTCACCAGCACCAGGCGCATATACAGCGAGGTCTGAAAATAGGTGAACCAGATGTGTGCCAAAACCACCACCCCAATGGCGGTCAGCCAGGGTTTTGGGCGCGTGGTTTCGTCAAAAAAACGTTGCGTGCCGCGGTAGCCCAAGTACAGTCCAAAGAAGAACAAGGCGTTGGACGTCGTGATGGAAAGCAAGTCTGGCAGCCGGTCGCGCGCGGCTGTCAGTACCCCGGCGCCGAACATCATTAGCAATGAGTACGACCAGTCGCCAATGCCTTTGATGGAGGGCGGGTAATTGCGTTTGAGCGAGTACAGCACCAGGGCCATCAAGCCACCCATGGCACCGCACAGCAGGAAAACGGTGCGGGTGTCAAACAGGTTCATGGGCAGGGTGGGCAGTTCATTGTTTGGGCGCAATTATTGCATTGCATTCTTGGCCCGGAATCCGCAGTAAGGCTGCACCGCACAACGCCCGCACAAGGGCTTGCGCGCCTGGCAGACATAACGCCCATGCAGGATAAGCCAGTGATGCGCGTCGACCAGGTAGGCCTTGGGCACCCGTTGTAACAATTTGAGTTCAACTTCCAGGGGCGTTTTCCCAGGTGCAAGACCGGTGCGGTTGGCAACTCGAAAAATATGGGTATCGACCGCCATCGTCGGTTCGCCGAAAGCGGAATTCATCACCACATTGGCGGTTTTTCGCCCAACGCCCGGCAGTGCCTGCAAGGCGTCACGGTCACGCGGCACCTGCCCGTGGTGGCGGTCGATCAGCATCTGGCAGGTTTTCAGCAAGTGCCGGGCCTTGCTGTGGTACAGGCCAATGGTTTTGATATGGCTTTCAAGACCTTCGGGGCCAAGCGCCAGCATTTTTTGCGGCGAATTGGCCACGGCGAACAGGCGGCGTGTCGCCTTGTTGACCGAAACGTCGGTGGCCTGGGCCGACAACAACACCGCCGTCAAGAGTTCAAATACCGAGGTGTATTCCAGTTCGGTGACGGGCATCGGGTTGGCGCGTTTCAAGGTGGCAAAGAAGGCCTCGACCTGTGCTTTATTCATTGGGCAATTGTTGCATCACAAGCCACGAATCCCGATGCTGCGTAACGGTTAAAGTTCACCATCATGAAAACCCAAATTCCCACGCCCGACGCGCACCAGGAAATGCGCGAAGCCCTGCGCGCCCTGTGCGGCGGATTTGACGCCCCGTACTGGCAAAAAGTGGACCACGAGCGCGCCTACCCGGAAGCGTTTGTCGACGCGCTGACCCAGGCTGGCTGGCTGGCGGCGCTGATTCCGCTGGAATACGGAGGCTCGGGTTTGGGCCTCACCGAAGCCTCGGTGATCATGGAAGAAATCAATTTCTCCGGCGGCAACGCGGGCTCCTGCCACGGCCAGATGTACAACATGGGGACGCTGTTGCGCCACGGCTCGGCAGAACAGAAGAAGCTTTACCTGCCCAAAATTGCCACGGGTGAATTGCGCCTGCAATCGATGGCCGTGACCGAACCGACGACCGGCACCGACACCACGCAACTCAAA
>JANNYX010000505.1:0-4828 GCA_031410295.1 Rhodoferax sp. | reverse complement strand
CCCGTTCACTCAGCGCAATGAACAATTCCGCCTGGCCAGCGACTACGGCGGCAACCCGGTCAATGAGTTTCTGAAGTTTTACGAGCTGGGCGTCGACGGTTTCTTCTCGGACTTCACCGAAACCGCAAAAGTGGCCCGCTTGGTGTATTTGCTCAAGACCTACCCTGAAGCGCGCGATTGCCTGGTGGGTGGCCGCAACGTCCAGGGCCATGGCCGCTCAGCCCTGTGCCGGGTGGTTCGGGGCACGAAGCGGGACGACTGAGCTGGCTGAGACAGACTGGTAGAGCGGGCAAAAAAAATAGCAACTGGCTCGCGCGCAGTTGCTATTTTGTCCGCCAGCGTTTCAGGGCTGGCGGAAACTCCCATGGGTGCTTGGTTTAGCGTCCGTAAACCTTGCCGAAGAGCTCCCAGGTTTTGCCGGTGAACTTCATCAATTGCTCGCGCTCAATGGGATAGAAATCATCCGCGCTAGTCTTGACGTTCACGCCGGGCAGCAACATCGGAAGCGTGAGGTCGAGGCTGGCAGCCTGTTTCATGATGTTTTCGCGAGTCAGGTTGTCACCGGATTGTTTTAGCACATGCACCATCAACTGCGCCACTGTATAACCGTACACGTTCAAGTTGTCTTTCATATCGCCAGCAGGCAAGTATTTCTTCATGTAGGCAACCCAGTCATCCCATTCTTTACCCGTTTGGAATTGTGGATCGGTCGGGTCTTTGATATACCCCGCAGTAAGCAGCCCAACTGCATTGTCAAGGCCAGCAGGTGTCAGTGTGGATCCAACGCCGCTTGACACGCTGTTGAGATAGTGAAGGGGCTTCCAACCCAATTCAGCGGCTTTTTTAATAGCCTGGGCTGCGAATTTTGGCGTGGTGATGTTGAAAAAAACGTCCGCCCCTGAGGCCTTCAGGGAAATCATCTGGCTGTCTACGGTTGGATCAGTTCCTTCATAGGTTGCTCTTGCAACGATCATGGATTTCGCTTTCTCGCCCAGGCCGTCTTCAAAGCCTTTCAAATAGTCTTTGCCGTAGTCATCATTTTGATAGAGGATGGCGACCTTTCCATTTGGTTTTGTGTCCAACAAATGAGCCGCATAAATTTTCCCTTCTGACTGGTAGTTGGGTTGAAAACCCATCGTCCAGGGATAGTTCTTTGGGTCTCCCCATTTGGTGGCCCCGGTTGCCACAAATAGTTGAGGTACCTTCTTGCCATTCATATATCGGTGAATCGCCGAATTGGAAGGCGTGCCCAATGTCTGGAACATCAGCAACACTTCGTCCTCTTCGACCAATTTGCGGGTTACTTCAACCGTCTTTGCCGGGTTGTAGCCATCATCAAGTGAAATGAATTTGATCATTCGTCCGTTAATGCCGCCTTCCGCATTGATTTTGTCGAAATATGCGCTGATCGATTTTCCGATTGCGCCATAGGCAGAGAAATTGCCGGAGTAAGGGATGGCGTGCCCCAACTTGATTTCCTTGTCTGTGGCGCCGGTGTCATATTTCTTTTGGGCAAACGTGGCACTGGCCATCAGCAGGGCAGCACCCGCCATGACGACAAGGGGGATATGTTTCAGTTTCATGTTTTTCAACTCCTTCAAAAAAATGCAAAAAGAGAACTGTCAGGCTATCCCGGATTTAACCGCTTGCCGGGCGTTACGGTTGTCCGGTCAAACCCGTAGTCGGCTTTTTCAGGCGCGCCCACAGTTTGGCCACCATACCCATGACACCCATCGGCATCAGGTACATCAGGCCAATCAAGATCACGCCGTAAATGGCCGATGGCGCCGACTTTGAGATGTGGTCCGAAATGTCAGGCACGAACTGAATGAAAACGGCGCCAAAGATGGCGCCCGGAATGGATGCCAACCCGCCGACCACCACTCCGACCAGCAAAAATATAGACAATGTCACGGTATAGCTGTCGGGCGAGACGAACGCCACCACAATCGCGCCCAAAGCGCCCGCCACGCCGGTAAACGCGGCCGACACGCCAAAGGTCAGGGACTTGAAAATCGGCAGGTTGATGCCCATCGCCGTGGCTGCGATGGGATGGTCGCGAATGGCGATCAAAGCGCGCCCAACCCGGCCATGCAACAGGTTGTAGGCCAGCAGGAACATCAGCAAAGTGGCGGCCAGGGTGAAGAAATACAGCCAGCGGTCGGGGCTGAGGGGCTGGCCGAACAGGCTGAAAGAGAAGGGCGGTTCCGGCTTGTTCAGCACAATGCCTTGTACGCCGCCGGACCAGCCCTCGATGTTTTTGTATTTGAGCAGTTGTGGCACCGCCAGCGCCAGGGCAAAGGTGGCCAATGCCAGGTAATGCCCGGCCAGCCGCAATGCCGGGAAACCAACGAGAAATCCAAAACTGAAACACAGCAATGCTGCCATCGGCAAAGTGGTCCAGTAAGGCGCGCCCAGCTTGTCCATCATCACTGCGGCGGTGTACGCGCCAAACGCGTAAAACGCACCATGGCCCAATGAAATCTGGCCGTTGAACCCGGTCAGCAGATTCAGCACAAGTATGGCAACTGCGTAAACCAGCACCAGGTTGAACTGGAACACGCGGTAATTCTTGACCAAAAAAGGCAACAGAATTAGGGCGATCAAGAGCAATGCGCCGGCAACCCACTGCCACTTGTTGGAGGGCGGATTCAAAGCCGCGGGGGCAATCGGGGTCATACGCGTGTCACCACTTTCTTTCCAAACAGCCCATCGGGCTTCAGCGTGAGTGTGCCCACGATCAAGACCAGGGCGACTGTCAGTTTGAGTTCGGTGCCGATGACGTAGGCGCCCAGCAGGTTCTCCAGCACACCGACGACAAATCCGCCGATCACCGCGCCCAGGGGGTTGTCAATGCCGCCCAGCAGTGCCGCTGCAAAACCATACAGAAGAATGCCGGCCATCATGTTCGGGTCCAGAAACACGATCGGCGCGACCATCATGCCGGCGACGGCGCCAATGGCTGCCGCCAGCCCCCAGCCCAGGCCCAGCATCCAGGAGACGCGTATGCCGACAAGACGCGCCGAATCGGCGTTTTGTGCCGCCGCGCGCATGGCCAACCCGAGCGGGGTGAAGCGGAAGAACGCGTAGAGCGCCAACAGCACACCAAACATGACACCGACCGAACCCACGTTGTGCGCAGAGAAATAGTTGCTGGACAGTGGCGAGTCCTTCGGAAAGGGACTGGGGAACGATTTCAGGGTGTGGTCAAAAATCCAGCCGGACAGGGCATTGAAGATCAGCAGCAGGCCAATGAAGACGATCACGTTGGTCAGTACCGGCGCTTTTTCAACCGGCCGCAGGACCAGTCGTTGCACGAGCAGTCCGCCAAGAAATGAAATGGCAATGGTGAAGAAAAACGCCCCCCAGTAGGGCCAGCCGGCCTGGATCAGCGCCCAGGCGATGAAGGTGCTGAAAGTTGCCATCTCGCCCTGGGCGAAATTGATGTGGTGCGTGGACTGGTAAATCATCACCAGGGCCAGCGCGACCGAACCGTAGATGCAGCCGTTGGCCAGGCCCGAAAAGATTTGGTGCAGGAAGGCTTCCATCGCGTAAAACCTCTTTCAGTAGCCCAGGTACGCCTTGCGCACCGACTCGTCGTTTTTAATCTGTTCTGCCGGCCCCGACAGCGCCACGCTGCCGGTCTCCAGCAGGTAGGCGTGATCAGCCAGGTCCAGCGCCAGGCTGGCGTTTTGCTCTACCAGCAACATGCTGACTTTGTCTTCCTGGTTGATGGTGCGCATGATGCGGAAGATTTCGGCGACGATCAAGGGCGCCAGGCCGAAAGAGGGTTCATCAAGCAGCAGCAGTTTGGGCCGCAGCATCAGCGCGCGGCTGATCGCCAGCATCTGTTGTTCGCCGCCCGACAAGGTGCCAGCCTGCTGGTGGCGGCGTTGTTTGAGGATCGGAAAACGCGTGAAGGCTTTTTCCATGTCCAGCGCCAACTCGGCCTTGTCGCCGCGCACGTAGCCCCCCAGACGCAGGTTTTCTTCGGTGGAGAGTGATGAAAACGTGCCGCGCCCGTCGGGCACGTGCGCCACACCCATGCGCACCACACTTTCGGTGGCTTTGCCGACCAGCTGTTGCCCGTCAAACTGGATGCTGCCAGTGGTTTTGACGGTTTGGCACAAGGCGCGCAAGGTGGTGGTTTTGCCGGCGCCATTGGCGCCAAGAATGGCGGTGATGTGCCCGGCCTCCAGTGAAAAATTGATGTCGTGCAACACCTTGGTGGCGCCATAGGCGGCGTTCAGGCCGGTGACTTCAAGCAGCCGGGTCATGTGTGTTTTCCCCCATCGGCGGGTTTGCCCAGATAAGCCTCAATCACGTCGGGGTGATTTTGAATGTGCGCCGGGTCACCCTCGGCGATTTTTTTGCCAAAGTTAAGCGCCACGATGTGGTCCGACACGCCCATCACCAGGCTCATGTGGTGTTCCACCAGCAGCACCGTGATGTGCAGGCGGTCCCGCACATCACGAATCAGCCTGGCAAGTTCTGCCAGCTCTTCATGGTTCAAGCCGGCGGCGGGCTCATCGAGCATCAGGAGCTTGGGGTCGGCGGCCAAAGCGCGGGCAAATTCCACGCGTTTCTGGATGCCGAACGGCAGGCCGCCGACAGGACGTGCGCTGAACTGCGTCAAGCCGAGGTAATCCATGATCTCGCCCGCCCGTGCCCGCAAGCGGCGCTCTTCATCGCGCACGCGGGGCAGGCGCAGGGCACTGGAGGCAAATCCGCACTTTGACTGCGAATGCGCCCCGACCATGACGTTCTCGCGCACCGGCATGGAAGCGAACATGGCCAGGTTCTGAAAGGTACGTCCCATGCCCAAACC
>JANNYX010000504.1:0-5869 GCA_031410295.1 Rhodoferax sp. | reverse complement strand
GCCGCCTCCTGGGCGACGAGAGCCGTTACATGACCGGCTCAGAGGTGGCCATGGACGGTGGCGCGGCGCTTTGAAAAGCGGGGTAAACACCTATTCAAATTACCTACCGGTCCGCACAAAAAAGCTACTATTTGGTATAATTTTCGAAAATCAAAATTAAGTTTCGAAAATACGAATCTTTGGACCTATTGAAATTCGTCAACCAACGCGCGCAATGCGCCCAGTTCACAAACTTGGAGACATCATGACAGTTACTCAGGCAAGCGCACCTTCCCGGTTGGACCATAAAACGGCAAGGGCCAAGCTCGGCTCCGTGGCCGCAAAGCTATTCACCACGCTGGCAATGGCCGGACTTTCGATGAGCGCCATGGCGCAGTTCGAGGCTCCTGCCGATGGCGTCTACAAAGACCGGATTGACTGGGGCGTGATGATGGACCTGAGTGGTCCGGCTTCTGCTTCACAGGGCATTTGGGCCAACGGGTTCCAGGCCTACATGCGCAAGCTCAACGAGGCCGGCGGCATCAATGGCCGCAAGATCAACGTATTGGCAGAAGACAGCCGATTCAACCCGGCACAAGACAAGATCAACTACGAAAAACTGGTGAGCCAGACCCCGGTGCTTGCGATTTCCGGAATGGGTTCATCAAGCTCCCAGGTTTCGCTGGCACCCACCATCCGCGCCGGCAAGGTGCCGATTGTCGGCACTTACACCAGCACCAAGCCGCTGTCTGAGCCGGTCTCTCCTCTGGTCTATGGCGGATTCTGCGGGTACCCGCAAATGGCGCAAACCGGCGTCGGTTATTACACGGAGCAACTCAAGCTCAAGGCACCCAAGGTCATGGTGGTGTCGATAGAAAGCGCTGGTGGCGCTGAATACGCCCAGATGGTTGCCGCTGCCGCAGCGAAACTAGGTGGAACCTCCAGTCTTGTGACCATGAAGATCACCGCTGCCGACGTGACCCCGCAGGTGCTGGAAATCGTCGCTCAAAAACCGGACTTCATCACGATTTATGGCGTTCCCAACACCGCCATCCTGACGATGAAGACCATGCAACAGTATGGCCTGAAGATCCCGGCCTTTGGCATCTCCTACCTTCTCGCACCGCAAATCTACGCGGCCATGGGCCCTGACGCCGGCGCAAACTACAACGTCGTGAGTTGCTTCACTCCGGGCGGCACCGACCAGGCACCCGGCAACCGGGAAATGATGGCTGCCGCTGACAAATACAACCACAGCGCCATCAAGGAGGATATCAACTATGTCGCTGGATGGGCAGTCGGCCAGATGGCCGCCGAAGCCATCGCCAAGACCGGCGCGGAGCCCACACGTGCCAAGCTGATCGATTCCATGAACAAGGGATTCTCGGTGGACACCAAAGGTCTGGCCGCGCCGATCACCTTCACCACAGATAACCACACCGGTCCCGTGGCGTTCCGCATGATCGGATATGACTTCGCTGCCAAGAAATACAAACCGTATGGTGAATTCAGCGATTACCTGAAGTACACCAAGTAGCCGGCGCCATCCAGCAAGCAATCCCTAACTCGAGGACCAAGATGTTTGCCCAGGTACTATTCAGCGGTCTGGCTTTGGGCAGCATCTATGGGCTGGTAGCCTTGGGTTTCGCGGTGGTCTTCAAGGCCACCGACGTTTTCAACTTTGCTCAGGGCATGTTTGTCGTTTGCGGAGCTTTCTTCGCGGTGACGGCTATTACGCTGCTGGGTTTGCCTTTTCCGCTGGCCATCGCCGCCATCATTGCCACCTCAGCGGCGCTGGGCGTCGTCATTCATGTGTTGCTGATTCAGCCCTTGGCGGGCCGCCCGATGTTGTCCGTCATCATGCTCACCATCGCGCTGTCCATCGTGCTGCGGGCTCTGATCGAGATCCTGTACGGGCCGCAGGGACGAACGCTCGCGACGCCGCTGCCTGCCGGAATTTTCTTAATCGGTGGCGTGCGGATTTCACAACTGCACCTCATCGCGGCCGTGGTGAGCTGGGCCTGCATGGCCGGCTTTGGGGCCTTTTTCAAATTTACTTCGGTCGGCCTTCTGATGCGGGCCACTGCCGACAACCACGAGGCGGCGCTGGTTTCGGGCGTCAATGTCAATGTGATGAACCGCCTGGCCTGGGCCATTGGCAGCGTACTGGCAGGAATTGGCGGTCTCTTTCTGGGTCAATTGCAGATCGTCTCGACCGAGCTCGAGAGCATTGGCCTTTTGGCCCTGCCGGCCGTAGTGATCGGCGGCATGCAAAGCATTCCCGGCGCCATTATTGGCGGCTTGTTGGTCGGTCTGATTGAACAGTTTGCAGCCTCTTACATTTCCCCAAAATCAAGTGACATCCTGATCTACGTCTTGCTGATGTTGATTTTGATGATCCGCCCTTGGGGCTTGTTTGGCCAGCGCGAACTTGGCCGGGTTTGACGGCGGCCCAACTGTCGGCCCGACCACCTCGTACTCTCATGAATTCAACCCTGACCGCACCGATGGCCAGCATACCCGTCACCAGCGCCGCCAAGCCCTGGCGTTGGATCTGGCTGATTGCCCTGCTTGTATTGTTGTGTTACGTACCGGTTGTATTGACCGACCGCGCAGTTTTCGGCATCCGCCTGTCCAACATGCAGCTGCTCAACCTGGGCCTGAGCCAGGTCAACCTCATGCTCATAGCGATGTTGGGCGCCCTGTCGCTCAACTACCTGACCGGTTGCGCCGGTCTGATCTCGATCGGTCATGCCGCCTTTTACGCCGTCGGGGCAATGACGGCTGCCATCACAGGCTCCCAATGGGGCTGGCCGTTCGCCCTGGTGCTGGTAGCTGCCGGATTGGCCGGTGCCGTCGCAGGGCTGCTGGCAGGCCTGCCGTCCTTGCGCGTGCGTGGACTCTATTTTGTGTTGTCCACGTTTGCGGTGCATTACATCGTGGTATTCGCTTTCCAGGAGTACCAATTCAAGTATTTCGACGTCGTCGGAGTACCTTACAAGCCAGCCAGCCTTGGGCCGCTCGACCTCAATTCACCGATGCGATGGTATTTCTTCCTCCTACCTTTGGTTGCGCTGGTTTACTGGGGACTTAACAATAGCCTTCGTTCGCGGGAGGGCCGCGCCATGATGGCCATGCGTGACCACGAACTTGCCACCACTTCGGCTGGTGTCGACGTGCGCATCCTGCGTCTGAAGGCCTTCGCGCTGAGCTCGGCCATCGCTGCCATGGCGGGGGCACTCTACGCCTACATCCTGTCGAATGTCACGTCGGAATTCTTCAACATCCAATTTGCGATCCAGTTCATCGCCATGATCATTATTGGCGGTATGGGCTCACTGCCAGGCTCTCTTTTGGGAGCGGCAGTGTGGCTGCTGTTGCCCTCCATCATCAGCGGATTTGCCTCCCAGGCCAGCGACTCCACTGGCCTGCTGCGCAGCGTCCTGGTGGAACACAAACCTCAGCTGGTACAGGTGATCTTTGGCATGCTGGTCATTCTTCTGCTGATTTTTGCCCCAAGCGGCATTGCCGGGATGGGTGCCAAGATACGCAACCGAATTTCTGCATGGCGCGGCAAGTGATGGAAAACGCACTTGAAATTACGGGCCTCTCAGTGGGTTATGCCCGCAAGGGCCTGGCCTTGGAAGATGTCAGCCTGTCCGTCCCGAAAGGGACCATCGTGGCCCTTCTTGGGGCCAACGGTGCGGGCAAGACCACATTGATTCGCAGCGTCACGGGACTGCTGGATTTGCACCACGGGCATGTGACGCAGGGCAAGATCACATTTGCCGGGCAATCCGTGCTGGGGATGCCTTCACACCGCTTGGTTCGCCTTGGGATGGGCCTGGTTCCCGAAGGGCGCCTCGTCTTCAAACAACTCAGTGTGGAGGACAACCTCAACGTCGGTGCCGCCATTCTTGCGCGCTCGGCCGTGCGGGAACGGATGGACGCCGTGTTCGAACTTTTTCCTCGCCTGCTCGAACGTCGCCAACAAGCCGCTGGATGGTTATCTGGTGGCGAGCAGCAAATGCTGGCGCTAGGCCGTGCCCTGGTGGCAAACCCCACACTGTTGCTGGTCGACGAATTGTCATTGGGTCTTGCGCCCCTGATCGTTCAGGCCATCTACAAACAGCTTCGGGTCGTGGGCGACACCCTCGGAACCTCGATGCTGATCGTCGAGCAGAATGCGCGCCTTGCGCTCGAATTTGCTTCCACAGCATATATCCTGGATCGTGGCCGCATCGTGTTGTCGGGCACGTCAGCAGAGGTAACCGGCAACGAAGCCATGAAGGAGTCCTACCTTGGCGCCAAGCGCGCGACGGTACCGGTTATGGAGTTGCAGGCATGACGACACCGTTGCTCGAAATTTCATCGTTGGTGATGCGTTTTCAAGGCATCACGGCACTGGACAACGTCTCTTTTTCGATGGAACGCGGCTCGATCACGTCCCTGATCGGACCCAACGGTGCCGGCAAAACCACATTGTTCAATTGTGTCACCGGCATGTACACACCCACCAGCGGCAAGGTCGCTTTTGAAGGTGCGGACATTACCGGGGAGGCCGCCCACTTGGTGTCACGCCATGGTATCGCGCGAACGTTTCAGAATCTTGCGTTGTTTGGCGGTCTTACGGTGATGGAAAACTTGTTGGTCGGCGCCTATCGGCAGGGCTCCAGTGGCTTGCTTCAAGGCGCCTTTTTGAGTCCCAAAGCCCGCGCCGAGCAACGTGCGGCAGTGGCCTCTGCCAATGAAGTGCTTGAATTTCTGGGCATGCCTGAACTGGCCAACGTGTTGCCGGGTGAATTGTCTTATGGCCGGCAAAAACAGGTGGAATTTGCCCGCGCGTTGATGCAAAAAGCGCAACTTGTATTGCTGGACGAACCTATGGCCGGGATGAGCAGCACAGAAAAAAACGCTATGACCGAATTGATTCAACGGGTACGCAGGCAATACGCCATGAGTTTTCTGATTGTCGAACACGATATTCCAGTGATCATGGACATCTCCGACAAGATTGTGGTTCTCGATTTCGGACGAAAAATTGCCGACGGCACGCCAGATCAGGTCCAGACCAACGAAGCAGTGATCGCTGCGTATTTGGGAACAGACAGCGCTGCACACGAGGCCGCCGTGGCCTGATGCATTCACCGCGGGACCTGACCACCCCAATCCAGACTTTGGCTTTGCGGAACTGGATTCCCTCGCCACCCCCTGGCAACACCCACCCTCGGAGCCCGAATGACAGCCATCAAGACACCCCGTGGTGAGTTTCAGATCGAATCCGGCAGATTGCCAACCTACGAGGCGCTGGCCCACGACATCAAAAGCGGTGGCATCGAGGTCGTATTTGGCCTGATGAGTGACGACACTGCCCTGTTCGTGACCACGCTGGACACCTTGGGCGTGCGCTTTTATGCCGCGCGCCATGAAAACAATGCCATCGCCATGGCGGAAGGTTATTCAGCCGCCACCGGCAAGCTTGGTGTTGCCATCATTGGCCGGGGCCCGGCCACCGCCAACGGCCTGCATGGCGCCGCGTTTGCCCAGCGTACTGGAAGCAAAGTCTTGTTGATTTTTGGTGCCAGTTCCGTCAGTCACCTGGCCGTGGGCGGCACAGAAGCAGATACCAAAGAATTCAATTCACAAGGCGTGTTTGCCGCAGCCGGATTAAAAACCTTCATCGCTACGGACTCAGACAGCGCCCGCCTGACACTCGCCAATGCCATGGGGGCTACCCGAAATGGAGGGTGTGTTGCGTTGTTGCTGCCTATGAACGTGCAATTCGGCCTTGTGGACTACCCCGGCCCAATGGGCGTTCTTGCTCCTGCAATGCCAGCGCCCCGGCAAAGCCAAGCCGCCCGGGTTGCGGCCATTGACGCAGTATGTGAAC
>JANNYX010000503.1:0-3091 GCA_031410295.1 Rhodoferax sp. | reverse complement strand
TCGCTTAGGTTGCGATGCTGCGAGTGGCGGGCGTTGCAACGCGGCCTCGACCATACGGGCAAAGTAGTCCTTCAGCTTAATGCCTTCTATCGCAGCACGGGCTTTGACTTCACGCAGGAGCGAGTCTGGCAGATCTAAGGTGGTACGCATTTAAGCATTTTCGCATAAAAATGCGAAAATGCAATCAAGACATTATCCTAACGACAAGTAGGCAACCCGGATCAGAAATGAATCCCCCGCATCATCTCCGACATCGCAATTGCTTCTGGCGACAGGGTTGGCTTGGCGGATTTTTCACCCTTGGCGGCAGAGCTGTCGGGGAACATGCGGAAGGTGGTGTTCATCAAAATCTGCGCGATGCGGGGTGAGACGTCGTGCAGCAGCTCGACCGCTTTGCCCAGGCGAGTGGCGATGCGCACGGGCTTATCCACACAGGCTTCCACCAGCATGGCGGCGGCTTCTTCAGGCATCAAAAGCGGCATGCTGTCGTAAATCTTGGTGGGCGCTGTCATCGGCGTGCGCACCAGCGGCATGTTGATGGTGGTGAAGGTGACGCCCTGGTCGGCGTATTCGCTGGCGGCGCAACTCGTCCAGGCATCAAGCGCGGCTTTGCTGGCCACGTAGGCAGCGAAACGTGGCGCGTTGACCAGGACGCTGATCGAGCTGATGTTGACCACGTGACCCTTGCGTTTGGCCACCATGCCGGGCAGCAAGCCCATGGTGATGCGCAGGGCGCCGAAGTAGTTGAGCGCCATGGTGCGCTCGAAGTCGTGGAAGCGGTCGTAACTGGCTTCGATGGCGCGGCGGATCGAGCGGCCGGCGTTGTTGATCAAAAAGTCCACGCCGCCGTGGTTTTTTTCCAGCTTTTGCACAAACGCGGCGCACTGCGCTTCGTCGACGATATCCACCGGGTAGGTGAACACTTTCGCGCCCTTGCCACCGGCTTCTTCAATGGTTTTCTTGGCCTCGGCCAACTGGTCCTCACCGCGCGCGCAGATGATGGTGATGGCGCCCGCCTCGGCAAACCGGCACGCGGCAGACAGGCCAATGCCCGAAGAGCCGCCGGTAATCAGCACCACCTTGCCGCCCACGGTACTCTTCAGGCTGCGGTCGATAAAGAGCGCTGGGTCGAGGTGGCGTTCCCAGTAGTCCCATAGGCGCCAGGCGTAGTCGTGCAGGTTGGGTACCTCGATGCCGCTGCCCTTCAACGCGGCCTCGGTTTCGCGGCAATCAAAACGCGTCGGGTAGTTGATGAAACTCATCATGTCTTCGGGCACGCCGATGTCTTTCATCACCGCCCGGTAAACCCGCCGCACCGGCGCCAGCGCCATCAGGCCCTTCTTCACGCTCTTGGGGATGAAGCCCAAAAGCGCGGCGTTGACAAACAGGTTCATCTTGGGCGCATGCGCCGCCTTGGTGAAGATGTTCAGCACGTCGCCGACGCGGTAACCGACCGGGTCCACCAGGTGGAAACACTTGCCCCTGGTGGCGGCTTTTCCGTGGCTGATGTAGTCCAGCGCGTTGACGACATAATCCACCGGCACGATGTTGAGCCTGCCGCCTTCAAGCCCCACAGACGGCATCCAGGGCGGCAAGATCTGGCGCATGCGCTGGATCAGCTTGAAGAGGTAATACGGGCCGTCGATCTTGTCCATCTCGCCCGTGTTGCTGTCGCCCACCACCATCGCCGGGCGGTACACCGTCCAGGCGCCCTTGTACTCCTTGCGCACGATTTTTTCGCTCTCATGTTTGGTCATGAAATACGGGTGCTCGTAGTTCTCGGCCTCGTCAAACATGTCTTCGCGGAACACGCCTTCATACAGGCCCGCCGCCGCGATCGAGCTCACATGATGAAACTGCCCAGCGTCGATGGCTTTGGCGAAATCGCAGGTGTTGCGGGTGCCCTCCACATTCACTGCGATCTGGCTGGCCTCATCGGCGGAGAGGTCATACACCGCCGCGAGGTGGTAAAAATGGTCGATCTTGCCTTTGAGCGCCTTGATGTTATCGGCAGAAACACCGAGTTTCCTGCCTGTCAAATCGCCAAATACCGGCACCACCCTCGCGGGGCTGGCACCCCAATAATCGCGCAGCGCCGCGACCTTGCCCTCACTTTCCTGGCGGATCAGGAAATGCACCACGGAGCCTTTGCGTTCGAGCAACTTCTTGACCAGGCGCTTGCCAATGAATCCGGTGGCTCCAGTGACGAAATACTGCATGTTTGACTCCAGTTTTGGCCTTGAAAAACGTGATTTTTGGGGGAGAAGACCGTCTGATTTTGCTGATAGTACCCCACAAGGCAACCTGGCAAAAACCCCCGCCGTGTCCAAAATCGACTGGCGAAAGGCGCCTTGTTGGGCGATTCACTTTAGATGCCGACCCCTACACTGCATGCCCCGCCACGCGTAAAGTGAAGACGCGCAAATCAGCTTCGGTCCACCCGATTCAAAGGAGACACCTATGGTCAAAAAAATCCAGAAAAACACGGCTGAAAAATCGCCCAGTGGCGGCGGCCTGCATGGTCTGCATTTGCCCGGCGCCGTGAAAGACTCGGCCCAACAAATCTGGCAAGCCGGCCTGGGCGCTTTTGCCAAGGCCCAGGCGGAAGGCACCAAGGCCTTTGAAGCCCTCGTCAAGGAGGGCACCAGCCTGCAGCGCAAGACCCAGGCGGCCGCGGAAGAAAAACTCTCCGAGGCGACCAGCCGGATGACGGCCATGGCCGGCGGCATCAGCTCCAAAGCCACCGGGCAATGGGACAAACTCGAATCAATTTTCGAGGAGCGCGTCTCCAAGGCGCTGGGTAGACTTGGGGTGCCGTCTTCAAAGGATATTGACACCTTGAACGCGCGTATCGAGGCGCTGACCAAAAGGGTACAGGCCCTTTCAGCCAAAGCACCCGCCGGCGCAGGTAGAGCCACAAAGTCAGCGCCCAAAGCGCCCGTCAAAACGCCGGCGAAACGCGGCCGCAAAACGACCTGACTGGAGTCTAGAATGCGCCAGAGGACTCCATGGCAAAAAAAGCCCCCCGACGCACTGCTGAGCGCATTCTTGAGGTTACGTTAGAGCTGTTCAACCGCTTCGGTGAACCCAA
>JANNYX010000502.1:0-5383 GCA_031410295.1 Rhodoferax sp. | reverse complement strand
CGCCGCCCGAGCCGTTGCCGGCGTCAATCGTCACGTCGAGTTTGGCGTCCTTGAAATAGCCCTTGGCGGCAGGCGTCAGAAAGAGCGCGGCGGGGCCTTCGAAACGCCAGTCAAGCTGGAATTTGATCGGCGTGTTTTGCGCCTGGGCCGCACCAAATGCGGTGGTGAACGCCAACGCGGCGGCAGTTTTCAGGAGGGTGCGTTTTGTCATGGAAACTCCAGGTTTGACAGCGGTTAAGTAAGGGAAAAGAAAACGTGTGATTGAAGCGATTGTCGATGGATGTGCTTATCTCAAACCAGCAGATCATGCAAAGACCGGGCCAACACTTTGGTGGCCCGGCGCAGATCCTCCAAATCCAGCCGCTCGTCCGCGCGTTTGGCGTGGGACTCCAGAACAGTTCGCGGTCCAGCGCCATACATCACGGCGGGAATGCCAGCTTCACAAAACAGGCGCATGTCGGTGTACAGCGGTGTTCCCAAGGCGGGAATCATTTCGCCAAATACCAACTGGCCGTGTTTTTGCAGGGCCTGCACCAGCGGCAGGTTGCCCGGCAGCGGGCGCAGGGCGCGCGCCAGTAAAATTCTTTTCACGTCAAGGCGGATACCGGGTATTGAGGCGACCGTGTCAGACATCAGTTGGCGCAACCCGGCCTCGACCAGCGCCGGGTCTTCTTCAGGGATCATGCGGCGGTCGAGTTTGAATGTCACGCGTCCTGGCACCACGTTGGTGTTGGTGCCCCCCGAAATGGTGCCCACGTTGAGATACGGCTGGCGCATTCCCTCAACTTCCGACGCGACATTTTGGTTCAAAAAATTCTGCTGGTACAGAACCGTGAGCAACCGGGTCGCAGCCTGCAAAGCGTCTACACCGGATTCGGGTATCGCTGCATGGGCCATCGTGCCGTGCACGGTGACTTCCAGTTGCAGGCACCCCGCGTGTGCCGTGATGACCTGGTAACTGAACCCGGCGCCAATCACCAGGTCGGGTTTGATGACGCCTTCACGCAACAGGCGGCCCACGCCAAGTTCACCGCCAAACTCCTCGTCGTAAGTGAACAGCAACTCGACACTGCCGCCAGACGGTTTGGCAACGGCTTCCAGCGCTCGCACGGCGAAGGTGTAAGTTGCAAAATCCGACTTGCTCACTGCTGCCGCGCGCCCGAAAATCATGCCGTTTTCAATCTCTCCAGCGTAGGGGTCATGCGTCCAGCCATCGCCTGGGGGAACCACGTCCCCGTGCGCGTTGAGCATCACGGTCTTGCTGCCATCCGTGCCGTTGCCCGAGCCGTATTTTCGGCGCACCACCAGGTTGGTGATTGACTGCAAACCCGCGGCTTGTACTTCAGCTTTTGGCACAGAATGTTTTTCAACAGCAAAACCAAAATCCTGCAACAACTCAGCGGCGCGTTCAGCGTGCGGCGCGTTGTTGCCAGGTGGCGTGTCGGTTGGCACACGGATCAGTTCCTGCAAAAAGCCGACTTCTTCTTCAAAATGCTGGTCTACCCATGCGTCGAGGCGATCAAGGACTTCCATCAACGCCCAGCCTTCGCAGGCCTGGCCATGGACTGAGCCAAATCGGCGATCAGGCGCGTCATGGCATCTACTGCCAATTGCATGTCATCGGCGGTGCTGGATTCGAGCGGGTTGTGGCTGATCCCCGCGTTTTCGCCACGCACAAACAACATCGCCTGCGGCATGATTTCGTGCAATTTCATCGCGTCATGGCCGGCGCCGCTGGGCAACTTGAACAGCGGCGCACCCAGACCTTCCACGGCTTTCTCCCAGCGAAGCTGCCAGTCAGGCGCGCTCGGCGCCGCTGCCGCGCGCATGGTTTCTTCGATGGTGAACTGGACACCGCGCCGCTCGCAAATGGCCCGCAGCTCGGCCAACACGTCACCCGCCAATGCATCGCGCTGGTCGTTGGTGGGGGCGCGCAGGTCGAGCGAGAATTCGCAGCGCCCCGGAACCACATTGATGGAGCCGTTGGGCACGTGAAGCATGCCAATCGTGCCGACCGAGTCACCGTCTTCGGCCGCGCGCTGCTCTACATACAGGGCCAGTTCGGCCACGGCAACCGCCGCGTCACGGCGCCGGTCCATCGGTGTCGTGCCGGCGTGGCAGGCTACCCCGGTGACGGCGCATTGGTAACGCACGCTGCCGTTGATCGACGTGACGATGCCCAGAGGCAAATGGCGTTCATTGAGCACCGGACCCTGCTCGATGTGGATTTCGACAAAACCCAAGTAATCTGCCGGATCGCGCCGCGCGCTGGGGATGTCTTTCACGCGCAGCCCGGCAAGGTTCATCGCTTCCTGCATGCTGATGCCGTCGGCATCCTTTTGCGCCAGCCACTCTGGGTTGAAATCGCCAATCAAGGCGCCGGAGCCCAAAAAAGTCGCTTTGTAGCGCTGGCCTTCCTCCTCGGCAAAACCAATTACTTCGATGTTGAACGGTAAGCGGCTACCTGCGCGTGACAGCTCGCGCACACAGGCCATGGGTGCAAAAATGCCGAGACGGCCATCGTATTTGCCGGCGTTGCGCACAGTGTCGTAGTGGCTGCCGGTGAGCAGCGTCTTGGTCCCGGTGTCACTCGAAAGAGAGTCAGCGGCCAAATACTTGCCGACGACGTTGCCAACCGCGTCAATGGCCACGTCATCAAAACCGCAATCTCGCATTTGCGCCATGATTTGCGCGGCGCAGGCCCGGTGTGCTTCCGTGAGGTAAGTGACGGTGAGCTGGCCTTTTTCAGCAAAGCCGGGGTCACTGTGGGCGCTCAACTTTTCATGCCAGTCCCAGACGTCGTTGCCCAGCGGTGGCGTTATGCCGAATTTATCGTTCAGGCGGAGCTCGACAATGCGATGGATATTGCGCAGGCATTCCTGCAATTCGAATTCCGGGTGACCCTCAAGGCGTCGCTCAAAAGTGTCGATGATCTGGCGCCGTGTCAAGCCCAGGCCGCGCGGGCCGCGCACTGCCAGAATAAACGGGAAGCCAAACTTCGCGTTGTAGTTGGCATTGAGTTCCTGCACTTTGGCAAATTCTTCGGGCGTGCAGTGGCTCAGGCCCGCTTTGAACTGCTCGTGGGTGGACTCCGCCGTGAGTGTGTTGCTCACCATCGCTTTGCCCGCAAGTTCCGGGTGGGCGCGGATCAATGTCAGCTGCGCATCCCGCCCGGCCGCCTCCAGCACCTGTGTCATCACGTACTTGAGTGCCGCCAGCGAGGCAAAGGGGCGTTTGGCCAGCGCCTGGCGTGTGATCCACGGCGTGTGCTCATACAAGCCTTCCAGCAAAGTGGCGGCTTCGTCAAGGCTTGCCTGGTTGAGCAGTTGCAGCGTCACATGCATGGCTTACCCCAAAGCGAAACTGGTTGCGTCGGGCTGGTAAGGGTGCACCGCGCGCCAATGCCTTGCGATGTCAATGCGACGGCAAATCCACACGTTTGAATGCATTTGCACGTAGTCCAGAAACTTCTGCAGCGACCGCATCCGGCCAGGGCGCCCAAGCAGGCGGCAATGCATGCCAATGTTGAGCATCTTGGGCCGGTTCAGCCCGTTGGGGTCACCCTCGGCGTACAACACGTCAAAACTGTCGCGCAGGTAGGTGAAAAAGTCGTCACCCTGTGCGAACCCCTGGGCGCTGGAAAAACGCATGTCGTTGGAGTCCAGCGTGTACGGCACGATGAGTTGCTGCACCACGTCACCGCTGGTTTTTTGCACCGGCATCCAGAAGGGCAGGTCGTCGCCGTAATAGTCGCTGTCGTATTCAAAGCCGCCGAAATCTGCCACCAGGCGGTGCGTGTTGGGGCTGTCGCGCCCGGTGTACCAACCCAGCGCGCGCTCACCGGTCAGCTGGCTGATGATCTCCATGCCCAGGCGCATGTGCTCGCGTTCGGTGGCTTCGTCCAGGGTTTGGTAACTGATCCAGCGCCAGCCGTGGCAGGCGATTTCGTGGCCAAGGGATTTGAACGCGGCGGTCAATTCCGGATGGCGCTGCAAAGCCATGCTGACGCCAAAAACGGTGAGCGGCAGTTTGCGTTTTTCAAACTCGCGCAGGATGCGCCACACGCCGGCGCGTGAGCCGTATTCGTAAATGCTCTCCATGCTCAGGTGGCGCGCGGCAAAACTGGCCGGGTTGAACATTTCGCTCAGAAACTGCTCGGAACCGGCGTCGCCATGCAGCACCGCGTTTTCTGCGCCTTCTTCGTAATTGAGCACAAACTGCACGGCGATGCGCGCGCCGTTGGGCCAGGCGGCCTCGGGCACGTCGCGACCGTAACCGATCAGGTCGCGTGGATAGGCGTCGGTGATCATGGCCGGTCCCTCTAACTTACTGCCAGCGCAGACGCAATGTCGCTGCTGGGCACGCCGCGATCAAACATCAAACCCTCTTCGACGTTTTGCAAATGCGCCACCATCAGGCTGACGGCCCGCGTCTCGTCCTGCGCGGCCAGCGCTTCAACAATATGTTCGTGCTCCGCATGGGAATGTTCGGCGGCATGTGCGCTTTGGTACATCAGCGTGATCAAGGAGCAACGTGAAATCAACTGGCCCAAAATCTGAGCCAACACGTCGTTGCCGGTCAGTTCGGCCATGCGCACGTGGAAGTCGCCCAACAGCTCGGTGCGACCGGCGGCATCTTTCAGCGCCACGGCTTTCTTTTCGCGCAGCACGTGTTCCTTGAGGGCTTTGATCTTTGACGGGGTGACCTGGCGCACAAAAAGCCGCATCATTTCGGCCTCAATCATGCGCCGCACCGCAAACACATCTTTCGCCTCTGTCACCGAGGGCGCGGCAACAAACGCGCCGCGCGCCGGCTCCAGGCGGATCAACTGGTGCTGCGAGAGCTGCAACAGGGCCTGGCGCACCAGTGTGCGCGAGACGCCAAAATGGTCTGCGAGTTTCTGCTCGGCCAGCTTCGCGCCGGGCTGCAGGCGATGGTCCACAATCGCCTTGGTCAGCGCCTGCACAATGATTTCAGTAGAGGAAGACTCCATGCGGGGAAGGTGTCAGGTGGATGCATCGACTGGGTTGATCAGAAAATTGTATACACTTTTGTCTAAAATTTTCAGCCGACCAGACTAGGAGTTTCCATGGGATTGAGCACACACGTACTGGACACCATGCACGGCCGCCCGGCCGGCGGCATGAAGCTGGCGTTTTATGCCACCCAAGGCGGGCAAACGACACTTTTGCGGCAATTGGTATTGAACAGCGATGGTCGCAGCCCGGACGGCCCCCTGGTCGCCGACAAGCAGCTCAAAGCGGGCACCTACCGGCTGGTGTTTGAGGTGGCCGACTACTTCAAGGCCTTGGGCGTCACACTGCCCGAGCCGAATTTTCTCAACCAGGTCAGCCTGGACTTTGGTGTCGCGCACCCCGATCAG
>JANNYX010000501.1:0-4766 GCA_031410295.1 Rhodoferax sp. | reverse complement strand
GGCCGCACTGGACGGTTTTTCCTTTGGCGCGCCGACCGAACGCGAAGTCGAACTGGCCGAATAAAACCTCAAGCTGTACCCGTCGATGTACAAGGTCCGGCTGGTGAGCTCAGGCACCTAAGCCGGCATGAGCGCCATCCGTCTGGCCCGCGGCGCTACCGGGCGCAGCAAATTCATCCAGTTCGTGGGTTGTTACCACGGGCATGCCGTCGCGCTTCTGGTGAAGGCCGGCTCCGGCCTGGCGACCTTTGGCAACCCCACCAGCGCCGGTGTGCCGCCCGAGGTGGTGGCGCACACCCTCGTGCTCGAATACAACAACCTCGAGCAACTTGAAGACGCCTTCAAACAGCACGGCGGGCAGCTGGCTTGCCTGATGATCGAACCCATCGCCGGCAACATGAATTTTGTCCGCGCCAGCGTGCCCTTCATGAAACGTTGCCGCGAGTTGTGCAGCCAGCATGGCGCCCTCTTGGTGTTTGACGAAGTCATGACCGGCTGCCGCGTGGCGCTGGGCGGCGCGCAGGCGGTGTATGCCCAATCGATCCCGGGTTTCGCGCCCGACATGACGGTGCTGGGAAAGGTGATTGGCGGCGGCATGCCGTTGGCCGCCTTTGGCGCCAAACGCGCCGTGATGGAACAACTCGCGCCCCTGGGGCCGGTCTACCAGGCCGGCACCCTGTCAGGCAACCCGGTAGCCACCGCCTGCGGCCTGGCCACCCTCAAAGAAATCCAGCGGCCGGGGTTTTTTGAGGACCTTTCGCGCAAAACCCGTGCGTTGGCGGACGGCCTGCAAAGCGCGGCTGATCACGCCGGTGTGCCGTTTTGCGCCGATGCGCAGGGCGGCATGTTCGGCTTCTTCCTGTTGCCCGCCTTGCCGCAAAACTACACCCAGGTGATGAAAACCGACAGTCCGCAGTTCAACCGCCTGTTCCACGGCCTGCTGGATCGCGGTGTTTACATCGCGCCAGCCCTGTATGAAGCGGGTTTTGTCAGTGCCGCCCATTCGGATGCCGACATTGCCACCACCGTGGCCGCAGCCGCTGCGGTTTTTGCGCATATTCGCGGCACCTTGAGCCGATAACTCGGACTAATAAGTCGGGCCAGCGGCTCCGGCCAGCAGGTCGGGCCAGCAGCTCAGCCAAGCAGCGCAGTCCAACCGGAATCGGCAGCCGATCGAAACTCTAAATCGGGTCAAAGATCAGTCCACTCCAATGCTACTATAAATATAGCAAACTATCCAATGTATTCGTCGGCCTTATGTTGTTTTTGTTTGATGGTTTTGAACACGGTCGCTGGTATACCTTTGGCGGTCGCCGTGTGATCCTGTTACGAGAGCTTTACCCGGCGGACATTGAATTTGACAACCGAGCGCCCTAGACTTGCGTTATGGGTAGGTTGGCGGGTGTTGCATCGTGCCCTAACCGCCACACACCGCCACAAGCCGCCATACTGTTTCAGGAGAAATGCCATGAGAAAGATCCCCCAAACCCTCCTTTTGGTCGCGCTTGGAAGCGCCGCCAGTCTGAGTTTTGCGCAGGAAATCGGGCGCGTGATTTCCAGCACACCGGTGGTCAGCCAGGTCGCCGTGCCGCGCCAGGTCTGCTCGCAGCAGCAGGTGCAGGTGCAGGGGCAAAAATCGGGTGGCGGCGCCTTGATGGGTGCAGTCGCCGGTGGCGCCATCGGCAACAGCCTGGGCGGTGGCGAAGGCAAGGCCATTGCCACAGTCATCGGTTTGATCGGTGGCGCCATGTTGGGCGACCGCATCGAAGGCGGTGGCGCCGCGCAGACGCAAAACGTGCAAAACTGCACCACCCAGAGTTTTTACGAAAACCGCACCACCGCCTACAACGTGGTGTACGAGTTCAACGGACGCCAATACAGCGTGCAGATGCCGCAAGACCCCGGCCCCACGGTGCGCCTGCAAGTGACCCCGGTGGGCAGCTCGGCGGCGCCGCAGTCGGGCAATTTGACCGAGCTGCAACAGGATGGCTTCCCGGTTTATTCGCAGCAAAATCCGGTCTACAGCCAGCCCGCGCCGCCTCAGGTGGTGACGCAGGTGGTGCAGCCGCCGGTCTATTTGACGGTGGCGCCGCCGGTTTATCCGACCGTGGTTTACACCCGCCCGTATTACCCGCCGGTCGGTGTCAACCTGAACTTCGGCTGGTCCAACTGGAATGGCTACCGTGGCCATGGGCATCACGGCCATCACGGCAACTGGCGTTGAAGCTCGCGCCGCTTGCCGGCAAAACCAGGGCCTTCGTTGGCCACATGCACTTCGCAGGCCAAAGCAGGCCAAAGCAGGTCAAAAGGGGCGGAATCCCCTGAACCGCGAGATTATTGCAAAAGTCTCAGTGCCTGAAATGCCGCACGCCGCTGAACACCATGGCCACATTGCGTTCATTGGCGGCGTTGATGACTTCCTCGTCGCGCATGGAGCCGCCCGGCTGAATGATGCAGTTGGCGCCAGCGTCGACCACCACATCCAGCCCGTCACGGAACGGGAAAAACGCGTCACTGGCCACAGCCGTGCCCTGAAGCGACAACTGGGCGTGTCCGGCCTTGATGGCGGCGATGCGCGCCGAGTCCAGGCGGCTCATCTGCCCAGCGCCCACACCCATGGTCATGCCGTCCTTGCAGAACACAATGGCATTGCTCTTGACGTATTTGGCGACTTTCCAGGCGAACAGCAGGTCTTGCAACTGCCCGGGCGTGGGCGGGATCTTGCTGACGACTTTCAAATCGGACAAGGCCAGTTCGTGGTTGTCGGCAGTTTGCATCAAGAGGCCGGAGCCGACACGTTTCACATCGACGGCGTTCAGGCCGCGCTCCCAGGCGGTTAATTTGGCCTGGGCTGGCGCCACCTGGCCATGCGACTTGGGCAGGTCAATCTGCAAAATCCGCACGTTCACTTTGTTCTTGAACACCGCCAGCGCTTCGGGCGTGAACGCCGGGGCTATCAGCACCTCTGTGAACTGTTTTGAAATTTGCAGCGCCGCCGCTTCTTCGAGCGGGCAGTTCAGCGCGATGATCCCGCCGAAGGCCGAAGTCGGATCAGTCTGGAAGGCTTTGCCATAAGCCTCGTTCGCATCCGCACCCAAGGCCACGCCGCAGGGGTTGGCGTGTTTGACGATGACGCACGCCGGCGAGGTGAAACTTTTTACGCATTCCCACGCCGCATCGGCATCGGCAATGTTGTTGTAACTGAGCTCTTTGCCCTGCAACTGTTTGGCGGTGACGAGTGAACCGGGCGCCGGGTACAGGTCGCGGTAAAACGCCGCCTGCTGGTGCGGGTTTTCGCCGTAACGCAGGTCTTGCAGCTTGATGAAGCGGCCGTTGGCCTGCTCTGAGAACAGGGCGTGGCTGACGCCGCCCTGGCCATCCTGGCTGATGGAGGACAGGTAGTCTGAAATCGCGCCGTCGTATTGCGCTATGCGGTTGAAGGCGGCGACGCTCAGGGAAAATTTTGTTTTTTGACTGACCGCGCCTGAAACCTTGAGCTCATCCAGAACGGTGGTGTATTGGGTCGAGTCGGTCAACACGGCCACGTCTTTCCAGTTTTTCGCGGCGCTCCTGACCATGGCCGGGCCACCGATGTCGATGTTTTCGATCGCGTCTTCGAGGGTGCAGCCGGCTTTCGCTACCGTGGCTTCAAACGGGTACAGGTTGACCACCAGCAGGTCAATGGTGTCAATGCCGTGCGCCGCCAACGCCGCCATGTGTTCAGGCAGATCACGCCGCGCCAGCAGGCCGCCGTGCACTTTGGGGTGCAGGGTCTTGACGCGGCCGTCAAGCATCTCCGGGAAACCGGTGTGCTCGGCCACCTCAGTCACCGGCAAGCCGTTGTTTGCCAGCAGTTTGGCGGTGCCGCCGGTGGAGAGCAGCTGGATGCCCAGCGCGTGCAGACCTTGGGCGAATTCGAGGAGGCCGGTTTTGTCGGAGACCGAAAGCAGGGCGCGCATCAAATCAGTTCGTTCTCGATCAGTTTCTTTCGCAAGGTGTTGCGGTTCAGGCCCAGCCACTTGGCGGCCTTGGACTGGTTGTCGCGCGCGCGCGCCATCACTACGTCGAGCATCGGGCGCTCGACAACGCGCAGCATCATCTCGTAAATGCCATCCGGCGGGGCGCCGCGAAGGTCTTTGAAATAGGCTTCCAGACTTGCGCGCACGCAGTCTTCAATTTGTTTTTTGCTCATCTTGCTGCCTTAAGCCGTCTCCAGGATTGTTATGGTCTCGTCACTTTCATTATGCACATCTATTGGCCCTGTGGGCGGGATGCGTTCCATCTGCGTTTCCAGTTCGTCAAAGAAATCTGCCACCAGCCGCAACTGCGCCTCGCAGGTATCCACCAGGTTCATGCGGTCGCGAAAGCTGCCGCCGCCAGGCAGCGCCTTCACATACCAGCCGATGTGTTTGCGCGCGCTGCGCACGCCCAGAAAGTCGCCATACAGGCCGTAATGGTCGAGCAGGTGCGCCAGCAGCAGGCGTTTCACCTCAACCACCAACGGCGGCGCCAGGTGCGTGCCGGTGGCCAGAAAATGCGCGATCTCGCGAAAGATCCACGGCCGGCCCTGTGCGGCACGGCCCACCATCACGGCGTCGGCGCCGGTTTGGGCCAGCACGTCGCGGGCGCGTTCGGGCGAATCGATGTCGCCATTGGCCACCACCGGAATGCGCAGCATGGCTTTGACGGCCGCAATGGTGTCGTATTCGGCCTGGCCTTTGTAGCCCTGCTCGCGGGTGCGCCCATGGAGGGTGACCATCTGCACG
>JANNYX010000500.1:0-3674 GCA_031410295.1 Rhodoferax sp. | reverse complement strand
CCGGGCCGCGCAGCGTCATCTGCGCCGTGGTTTCGCGCAGCACGAGATCGGACGCTTCGCCGCGCAGGCACAAGACCGGTACATTCACCTTGTCGTAGTGGTCCCAGATCAGGTAATCCTGGGGGAAATTGACAAACTGCTGCGCCATCGCCGGGTCGTAATGGGGCGTGACGCGACCGTCGGGCAAGCGGCGCGTGGAGGTTTCGGTGAGGCGGCGCCATTGTCCGTCGGTCAGAAAACCGTAAGGCTTGTAGACCTGTCGAAAAAAGGCTTCAAGCTCCTGCACAGTGGCAAACGCGGGCGGGCTTCCGGCATAGGCACGGATGCGAGCGATGGCGGCGTCGGCCACCTGCGGCGCGGTGTCGTTCAAAACCAGGCTCTGGATACGGTTTTTCAGGCCAGGCTGGAACAATCCCGAGGCACAAACCATGCCGATTGCACCTCCCATCGAGGTGCCGACCCAATGGGCCTTTTCAATTTTCAGTTGGGTGAACAGATCGAACGCGATGCGTGCGTAAAACGCGAGGCAATATTCGCTTTCCGGGGCGGGGCTCCATTGGCTCAAACCGCGCCCCAGGGTGTCAGGGCAAATCACGCGGAAACCGAGGCGGCCCAAATGCTGGGCCAGGTCGTCCATGTCGCGTCCGGTGCGAGCCAAACCGTGCCAGGCGACCACGGTCGGCACTCCAGCGGTGTTTCCCGTCACATTGTCGGCATCCCATTCGGTGTAATGGATTTCGCGGCCGGCGCAAGTGAGGTAGTGCGAAGAGAAGCTCATGGCGCCGTCCGCTTCTTCGCTTTGAGGACGGCACCGGCGCGCAGGCGCCCGACCACACCGGTCGGGAAGTAATACACCGACAACACAAACAGCAGGCCCAGCCACAACAACCAGCGGTCGGGCGACAACAAGGCGGCCAGCCAGGGCAGGCCGGACGCGGCCTCGCTGCCCACACGCAGCAAATCCTGCAAATAACTCTGCGCAAACAGGAACAGCGCCGCGCCAATCGCCGCGCCATACACCGTGCCCATGCCGCCAATGACAACGATCAGCAACACGTCCATCATGATCTCGAACGAGAGCGAGGTGTCTGGCCCGTTGTAACGCAGCCATACCGCCAGCATCGCGCCGGCCATGCAGGCAAACAGCGCCGACAACACGCTGGACGTCGTGCGGTACAACACCACCTTGTAACCGATCGCTTCGGCGCGAAAATCGTTTTCACGGATCGCTTGCAAGACCCGGCCAAACGGCGAATTGACGATACGCAGCAAGGCCAGAAACAGGGCCAGCGCGACCACAAACAGCAGGTAATAACACAGCAGTTTGCCGTCCAGGTTGACGCCCAGAAGCGGTGTTTCAGAAAATTCAAAACTGGGCGAAATGGTTTCGGGCAGCTTGAAGGTAAGGCCGTCTTCCCCGCCGGTGAAGTCTGAGAGCTGCGAGGCCAGCGTCTGAAAGGCCGACGCCACCGCGAGTGTGATCATGGCGAAAAAGATCGCCCGCACACGCAATGAAAACAGGCCAACGGCGAGAGACAGCGCAAACGACAACACCAGCGAGCAGGCCAGCCCCAGCGCCAGCGCCGACCAGGTGGGCCCCATGCGTGTGGTGGCAATCGCGATGCCATAGGCGCCGATGCCAAAAAACATGGTGTGGGCAAAACTCACGATGCCAGTGAAACCCAGCAGCAAGTCAAAACTGGCCACCAGGACGACGAAGATCAGTATCTTGGCAGCCACGTCCAACGCTTTGACGCCAGGAAACAAAAACGGTGCAAACGCCAACGCGAACAACAACAAAGCCAGTACGGCAGCCAGTACACGGCTGCGGGGCAGGTCATTGGAGAGGATGCGCGTCAGCATGGAAGTCCGTTCATCCTGAGCGTGTCGAAGGATCACCGATTCGCCACCGGGTACACCCCCTGCGGTCGCCAAAGCAAAATTGCAACCATCAGAGCGATGTTGGAAAACAACGCCGCCTTGGGCAGCAGGAAGCCGGTGTAGTTCACCATCAGCCCGACCAGCAAGGCCCCAATCAGGGCGCCGCCGGTGGAACCGAGGCCGCCGATGATGATGACAATGAAAATCAGCACATTCACCTGCGCGCCCATTTGCGGCACCAGATTCTGCTGAAACAGGCCCCACATCACACCACCCAGGCCGGCCAGTGCGCTGCCGGCCACAAACACGGCAATGAAGAGGCTGCGGATGCGATACCCCAGGGCCTCGACCATTTCGCCGTTTTGCACGCCGGCGCGGATCAAGAGGCCGATTTTGGTGCGGTTCAAGGTCCAGGCCAAAACGGCGAACACGATGATGCCGACAACCACTGCGATCAGGCGGTATTTCTCCAGCACCGCCCCCTCCAGACCAAAACCTTCCAGGTGCAGCGCGCCGCGCATGCCTTCTGGCAGGGGCAGCGGAATCTGCACTGGGCCCCAGACCACCTTGATGAGTTCCTCCCCAATGATCATGCCACCCATGGTGATCAAAATCTGCTTGAGATGCTGGCCGTACACCGGCCGGATGATGAATCGTTCAAACGCCACCCCGACCGCACCCGCCACCAGCATGGCCACCACCATCGCCGGCAACACCGCCAGCATGTTCGCGAGCAGGCTGGCGGAGCCGGTCCAGTCGCCCATCGTGCCCAGCACACTCGCCGCCACATAGGCGCCAAGCGTGATGAACAGTCCGTGGCCGAAATTCAGCACGTCCATCAGGCCAAACACCAAGGTGAGGCCCGAAGCGATGATGAAGATGATCATGCCCATGGCCAAACCCGCCACCGTGAGCGTGAGCCAGGTGGAGGGCGATCCGATAAACGGGAAAACCACGGTCGCCAGAACCGGCACCAAAGCCAGCGGCTTCCAGTCGAATGTAGCCCCCACGCTTGTCACTTCGTGTACAGCGCTGCCCCCAGGAGCAGGCCCGTCTTGCGCCTTGCTTGGAGTTGGGGCCGTGCCTTGCTCGGGGCGGCCCGTCGCTGCGGCGCCCGCCTTCATATCGCCAACCCCAGCAGGGAATGCTGCAGCGCTTCGTCGTCGGCCAGCACCTTCATTGAGCCTGAATGCACCACCCGCCCGTTGTCCATCACGGCCACCGTGTCGCCAAGGCGCTTGGCGAAGTTGATGTTCTGTTCAACCAGCAGGATCGTCGTGCCCGCGGCTTTCAACTGCGAAAACGCTTCAATCATGTTGTTGATGATGGCCGGGGCTAGGCCTTTGCTCGGTTCATCGACGATCAGCAATTCCCGCGGCTCGACAATGGCGCGCGCCACCGCCAGCATCTGTTTTTGCCCGCCTGAGAGTTTGCCGGCCGGGTGGTTCCAGAATTTCTCCACCGCCGGAAAGAGTTTGAAAATCCACTCAAGGCGCGCCGCCACCATCTGGTTGGCACGTTTGGCTTTTTGCGCCGCCAGCAACATGTTTTCCTTCACCGTGAGGTCGGAAAAAATACCCATGTTCTCCGGCACGTAGGCAATATTGAGTTCGGCGATGCGCGGCGTCGTCAAGGCCGTGATGTCGCGCCCGCCAAAGGTCAGCCGGCCCTGCGATGCACGCCACAAACCCATGATGGTGCGCAGCGTGGTTGTCTTGCCCGCGCCGTTACGCCCCAGCAGCAAGCTCACCTGGCCACGCGGCACCGCCAGGTCCACACCGTGCAGTATGTGG
>JANNYX010000499.1:0-11579 GCA_031410295.1 Rhodoferax sp. | reverse complement strand
CCTGAAAGTCGCGCACCGAACCTGAATCGGTGGCCACCACGCGCAGGGTCTGGCCGCTTTCCATGCCCGAGAGCGCTTTCTTGGCTTTCAAGATGGGCAGCGGGCAGTTCAGGCCGCGGGTGTCAAGTTCAACGTCGATGTTCATTCACGGTCCTTGGGATGTCGCTTGGAAATTGGGTTGATTTTAAGCAATTCAAATGCAGGGCGGCAAGCGGCCTGATTTCAGGCGCGTCTGGACCAATCGACAAACTGCGGCTCATGCCCGCGTGACTTCAACCAATCGGCCAGCGCATAACCGGTCCCGGCCGGCCAACATTTCACGTCTTGCGGCGCATACAGTTTCCAATCGACCAACTCGGGCGAGAGTTTGACCTCGCCCGTGCACACCGCGTGGTAGGCGATGATGACCTGGTTCATACGCTGGAAGTCGTAAACGCCAATCAGGTTGAGCTCGTGCGTCTTGAGCGAAGTTTCCTCGGCGATTTCGCGCTCGATGCCACCCTGCGGTGTTACTGCGGCTTCCATGAAGCCGGTGATCAGCGCGTACATCTTGGCGGGCCATGCAGCGTTGCGCGCCAGCAGGATTTGGCCGTCGTATTCGATCACCGCGGCTAGCACCGGCGTCGGGTTGTTCCAGTGCGTATAACCGCAAGAGATGCAGCGCAAACGCTCGACGTTGCCGCCGTCTTCCAGGCTGGTGATCATCTCCAGCGGATGGGCGCAATGGGGGCAAAACTTGAAGTTAAAGGTCATAAAATTCGTTTATTATTAATTTTTACGTTATTTTAGTATAATTATTAATCCAAAATGCTATATTTTTAATATCAAACAATGCTTATTAATAGACGGCCTTAATAGGTAATTTTTATTATAAATTTTTCTTACATGATATATCCAAGCTGAGAATACTGCCAGATCGTCGATTCCGCGTCAATTCAACACGTCAGAACACCGCATCAGCATTTTCCCAAGCCCTCAGGCGGGGAATACCCCCGTCGACAGGTAACGATCACCGCGGTCGCACACCACAAAAACAATCGTCGCATTTTCGACCTGTTTCGCCACCTCCAGCGCCACCCACAAAGCGCCCGCGGCCGAGATGCCGGCAAAAATGCCTTCTTCGCGGGCCAGGCGCCGCGCCATCTCTTCGGCGTCTTTTTGGGTGACGTAAACCAGCTCATCGACGGTCGACGGGTCGTAAATTTTGGGCAGATATTCGGTCGCCCACTTGCGGATGCCCGGAATGCGCGAACCCTCTGCCGGCTGCGCACCGATGATGCGGATGGCGGGGTTCTTTTCCTTCATGAATTTCGACACCCCAGTGATGGTGCCGGTGGTGCCCATGGCGCTGACAAAATGGGTGATGCGCCCGCCCGTCTGCGCCCACAACTCCGGCCCGGTCGTCTCGTAATGGGCGCGCGGGTTGTCTGGGTTGGCGAACTGGTCGAGCACACGGCCTTTGCCTTCCAGCACCATCTTGCAGGCCAGGTCGCGCGCGTATTCCATCCCGCCACTTTTGGGCGTAAGGATCAGCTCAGCGCCGTAAGCCTTCATGGTTTGCACGCGCTCGATGGACAGGTCTTCCGGCATGATCAGAATCATGCGGTATCCCTTGATCGCCGCCGCCATCGCCAGGGCGATGCCGGTGTTGCCGGAGGTCGCTTCGATGAGGGTGTCGCCAGGCGCAATCTCGCCGCGCTCCTGGGCCCGCGCAATCATCGACATGGCGGGCCGGTCTTTGACCGAACCAGCCGGGTTGTTGCCCTCCATCTTGGCCAGGATCACATTGCCGCGCAGGGCGTTGTCTGACGCGCCAATGCGCTGCAAGGCGGCCACGGGTGTTTTGCCAATGGCGTCTTCGATGGTGGGGTAGGTGAAGGCAGAAGTCATGCCCACACTGTGCCATAATTCCCCCCTTGCTTTGACCAGCAGGCCCATCTGAAAAACGACCGGGTCTGCTAGCTGCCCGGGTGGTGGAATTGGTAGACGCACGGGACTCAAAATCCCGCGCCGAAAGGCGTGCCGGTTCGATTCCGGCCCCGGGCACCAGCAGATTCTCTTCAGCAAACCCCTTTTTTTGATCACCCTATTGAACGTGCGGTGGCCCAGCCGACGCAATCGGGATCGTGGCGGGCTCAAACCGGTAGTGCAGCTGGTTCAGGTATCGCGCCACTTCCAGAATGTCCGCGTCGCTCCACCCCAGCATCGCCACACCCTGCCAGCGTTTCACCTGCGCCCTAAGGGTGATCCAGTCGCTCACCAGCGATTTGTCGCGCCAATGGATCTCTGTGGTGTGACACGCGATGCAATGGGTTGAATACAACATCTCGCCGCGGGACTGCGGCTGTCCTGGCGCCTGCGCCTGTGCTTCATTTGAGAGCGCGAGGGCCACAAAGACCGCGGTACCAACCAAGAAATTGAAACGCCGGATTGATTTCATGGCAGACTCCTTTGGACAAGTCATCCACGCAGATTGGCCCATATCGTGGGCTCGATGTTGGCGGCCCCCAACAGCCCACCCATGAAAGCGCCAGCAACACCCGGGCTGGTGACGTCCTGACCGGCCAGTGTCAGGCCCGGCAGCGGTGTGTGCACATGCAACGCGGGGCTGGCCAAGCGCTCGCTCGTCATTTCAACGCCATACATTGCCCCGCCTGCGGAGCGCACGTAGCGGCGTTGGGTAAGCGGTGTGGCCAGCTCGCAAAAGCGGACCATTGGCCCCAAACCCGGAAAATGCCGCAGAAACTGGACCAGGAGCCGCTCCTTGATCTGATCCTTAAGCGCAAGATATTCTGGTGTTCTTTTGTCGTCGGGCAACGCCAGCCAGGGGGCAAAAACCGCTGCGTCGAGCACGGCCACAACTTCTGCGGTGGGTTTGCCCTGGTTGCCCGATTCCTTTTGCGACGGAAAGGAGACAAAAAAGCTTGGCGCATCTTCATGCCTCGGTTGTTGCCAGGTCATGGAGATGTCATTGCTTTCATAAATCCAGTGGTTGGCGCTGCTGGCGCCCGCAGCCGCGACATCCCCTTCGAGCCCGATGAATAAAGACACGCAGACCAGGCCAGGCGCCAACGCGCCAACCGATTCCTGCCATTCGGGAGCGAGGTCGGGGCTGAGGCAAGCCACGGTGTTGGCAACACCCATGGCTGAGATCACCTGTGGCGCCTGCGCCTCTTTCAAAGCCCCGCCTTGCTCATAGGCAACGCCACGGACCCGGCCATCCTCTGTCAGGATTTGTTTGACTGCCGCGCCCAGCTCGACCGAGCCGCCGGCTGCCTCGATCACGGGTATCAAGGTCTGGGCAAAACGCACTGGACCACCCACCGGGTAATAACTGCCTGCGTTGTAGGAACCGGTCACCAAGGCATGTTCGGCAAATGGGGCCTTCACCGGCAAGGCCCCGTAATCAGCCCATCGGGCGCCGAGCACGGCTTGCAATTGGGGGTCTTCAATCTTCGCCAATTCATCGCCCAGGGTACGGGTCGCCCATTGGTGGTCTTTTGCCCCGCGCCACACCCGGAGGCCCCAGCCGAGCCACGAAGGCATGCTGTGCAGGGCAAACAGGGCCTGCGCGCTGCCCCGCGCCTCGTCGCAGGCCAGGAACCAGCGGTCAATCGCTGCCCGCTGCTCGGGGAAACGCGCCAGCAACGCAGCGCTGAACGCACTTTCCGGATGCTCAATGCCAAACTGGAAGCCTGGCAGGTGAACGATGTCGTAGGGGTTGGCAGAGCATTCGAATCTCAGAGCGTCGTTGCTGAGCCAGGCCAGGAGGCGGCCGAACTGCCCCTCCGCGCCGGCGTCTGGGCCGACGCCGCCGATGTAATGAACGCCAGGGGAAAACGTCCAGCCATGGCGCTTGAAGGTCTGGGTGAGGCCCCCGGCAAGGCGGTGCTGCTCCAGCACCAACACGCGGCGATCTGATTTGGCCAGCGCCGCAGCCGCTGCCAATCCACCGATGCCGGAGCCGATTACGATGGCGTCCCACATGGTATTTCTGGCTCCTTATCCAGAAACGCCACGGGCCCGGTCGTCGGGCAGGCGCGCCTGCAGGACGCACAACCGGCGCTCAAGCGCGTCGATGCGGTTCACGTAACCCAGAACAATCGCCACGCTGAACAGGTCCAGATCAAAATCCTGACGCAGCCGGCCTGCTGTTCTCAGTGGCGACACCCACTCGGCACTGAACAAATTGGGCTTTTGCCCAGCGGCCAGCGGCGCCAGGGCGCCGTAGTCCATCAGTTCATCCAGCTCGGAGACACTCAAGCCACTGACTTGGGAGAGCTCCAGCAGGCTGAAGGTCTCGCGGGCATCCAGAAATGTCCATTCAAATGGTTGCGGATTCATTGGCAGGCTCCCCGATGGTGGCATGGCGTGGATTGAAATGTGAAACCTCGGCCAGCTTTTTGTAAAGCTTACGCTCCTCTTCGGTCAATGTCGCTGGCACATCGATCACAACTGCGGCATAAAGGTCGCCCCGGCCGCCCCTGCCATCGGCCAGGCCACGCCCGCGCAGGCGCAATTTGCGCCCAGCACGCGTCAACGGTGGCACTGTGAGCACTACCGCAGCGTCCAAAGTTGGCGCCTCCACCTCACCCCCCAGCGCCGCCTCAGAGGGCGACAGGAACAGGTCAAAGTAAAGGTCATGCCGGTCAGCGCGAAACACCTTGTGCGGCGCCAGCGCAATGTGCAGGTAGATGTCGCCGTCGCTGCCGCCGTGGCGTCCCTTGCCGCCCTTGCCCTTGAGCCTTAGCTTTTGACCCTCAACAACGCCCGCTGGCACCGTGACTTGAAGGGTCCGGTCTCCCGCCGTGTCGCCCAGTTCCAGATTTAACTGGGCGCCCCGGTGCGCATCCTCCAGGCTGATCCGCACGCTGGTTTCAAAATCGCGCCCGGCCATTGGCATCGGCGCGCGCTGCCCACCGGCACGGCCTTTGCCCAGCGCTGCCAACAAGTCGGCCAGGTCCATGTCCTCAAACATCTGGCCTTCGGCGCCCTGGTCATGCCGCCACTGTGGCGGCGGCGCGAAGTCCTCGCCGGGCGGGCGCATGCCCAGCTGGTCGTAGGCGGCGCGTTTTTCCGGATCTTTCAGCGTGGCGTACGCTTCTGCGGCGTCCTTGAAACGAGCTTCGGCGCCAGCCTCTTTGGACATATCCGGGTGATGCTGGCGCGCCAGTTTTCGGTAGGCCTTTTTGATTTGATCAAGATCGGCATCGCGATTCACGCCAAGCGCAGCGTAGTAGTCCTTGAATTTCATGGTCGCAGCGCACTCATTGCAGATGGGACTCGAAAGTCCGGCGCAGGCCCGCCATGTTCATGATGCAGATGTGGCGCAAGGCCACCTCGATCAGGCCCTGCTTCTGAAAAGATGAGAAGGTGCGGCTGACGGTTTCGAGCTTCATGCCAAGGTGGCTGCCAATTTCAGCACGGCTCATGCGCAGGTTGAACTCGCTGGCGGAATAACCGCGCGCATTGAGCCGGGCGGCAATATTCAGAAGAAAGGCCGCAAGCTTTTCTTGCGCGTTCATGCTGCCAAGCAGCATCATCAGGCCATGCTCCTGGACGATTTCCCGACTCATCAGACGACTCACCAAATTTTGAGTGCTGGGACTGCTGGCCATTTTGTCGACCAGGCTGGCGTACGGAATGGCGCACACCTCGGTATCCTCCAGTGCCGTGGCCGTGGTGCTGTGCTTGCCGCTGGCGACGCCGTCAAGCCCTACCTGTTCTCCGGCCATGGGGAAGCTGCTGATCTGCTCGCGCCCGTCAGGCAAGGCCATGCTCGACTTGAACATACCGCCGCGCGAAGCGTAAATGAACCTGAATGCATCACCCTGCCGGTACAGCGTCTCACCGGCCTTGATCTTGCGCCGCACGAACATCAGGCTGTCCAGCCTTTGCACATCCTTGCCCGCCATACCACACGGCAGGCACACATCTCGCAAGTGGCAGCCAGTACAGGTGGTTCTTGGCGGCCCCGTCGCGACTTGGCCGGGCGGATGCCGCATCGGCAGCACGTGGATGGCATTGGTCTTCGTGCGTTGCGGTTCCATGCCCCATCCTGCTCTGCTAGAGGCTGGCGCGGCGTCAGCAAGGTCTGAATTGGGCGTAGGACACGTCTGAATAATGTGCAGGACGGAGTCGCAAACCCCGCTCGCTTGCAGGCCCAGCCGTTTCGGCGCATGATTTGTGCATCTTTAGGCTTGTCCTGCGAGGAGTTGTCATGAGCATAGTCATTCAGGTGATTCGCGGATATGCCGCCGGCGCGCTGGCAGCCGTGTCGCTTTTGGCAACTGCGGCGACGCCACCCGCCCCGGGCGCACAGGCGATGATCGACGCCCTCGCTCGCGCCAATGCGGCGGTGGTGGGGGTGCGGGTGGGGGTGGCCGACGATGCGCGATCCGCCGAAACACTGGGCAAAGATCGCACGGGCTCAGGCGTCGTGATCGGTGAGGACGGCTTGATACTGACCATCGGTTACCTGATGCTGGAAGCGCAAAACATCCAGATCGTCACCAGTGACAACAAAACCCTGCCGGCGCAGGCGGTGGCGTATGACCTGGCGACGGGTTTCGGATTGATCAAACCCCTGCTTCCAATGCGCGGCGTCAAGCCCGTGCCCCTGGGCCGGCTTGAAGACGTCAGCCCCGGCGAATCACTCATGGCGGCAATTGGCGCGCAGGCCAGTGGTGAAGATGCCGACGTGAACATGACGCAATTGGTCAGCAAACGGCCGTTTTCGGGGTACTGGGAATATCACATTGAAGCCGCCGTGTTCACCAGCCCGCCTATCGGCAACCATTCCGGGGCGGGACTTTTCAACCAGCGCGGCGAGTTGATCGGTATCGGCAGCCTGTTTGTGGGCGACGCCATGGGTGGCAACCGCCGCTTGCCGGGCAACATGTTTGTACCGGTTGATCTGTTGCGGCCGATCCTGGCTGAAATGCAAAAAACCGGCGGCACCCAAGTCAGCCACCGCCCCTGGATCGGCCTGTCGTCCTCGGAACAGGGCGGTCGCGTCCAAATTGTGCGCGTCAACCGCGACAGCCCTGCCAAAGATGCGGGCCTGGAACCCGGCGATTTTGTCCTCGCGGTGGACGGCGACAAAGTCTCGACGTTGGAGGCGTTTTACAAAAAGTTGTGGGCGCGACCGCCGGAATCCGAGATCAAACTCACCGTGCTGCAAGGCGCAGAGGTGAAGACGCTCGTTTTGAAGGCGGTTGATCGCATGACGACCATGAAAAAACCGGCCGGGATTTGAGAGTCTCGCCCGCTCAATCGCGCCGCTGCCTTGAACGTTCTCAGCGCTGCCTGGTCAGTGGCCGGCATGCCAAGGACGCCGTCACCGGTAGTGGCCGTGTTTCTCCAACACTTCAATTTTGTACCCGTCCGGATCCTGGATGAAGAAGAAGCGCGCCAGCAGCTCTTCGCCGCGTTTGAATTCCTTGACGTCCAGTGGCGCAAAACCGCCTGCTTTCAGGCTCGCATGTTTGGCGGCCACATCGTCGACCACCACCGCCATATGGCCGTATCCGTCGCCATGCCCATATGGCTCGGCCCGGCCTTTGTTGTAGGTGAGTTCAATCTCTGCGTCATTGAGCGAATTGCGCAGGTACACCAGCGTGAAATCGGGGAAATCCAGGGTGTGAACAGGCTTTAAGTCAAACACCTTGTCGTAAAAAACGAGCGAGGCGTCCAGGTCACGCACCCGGATCATGGTGTGAATCAGCTTTGCCATGTGTGGAAAATTTGAACCCGCCGGCGCGCCAAAAAACCTCAGTGGGTGATGAGACCGGGACGGGCCGCTGTCACAGGTTCAATCAAGACCGGCGGAAGCACCGCTTCTTCGAGCGCATCGCACTTTCGCCGAAGGTAACGCATGCAGGTGACGCGCAAGAAGGACGAAAAATTCAACACGTCGCCTCTGAACCGCAGAATTTCGTCATGAAACCGGACGATCAGGGCGTTGGTGGTCAAACCTTCCTCGGCCGCCAGGCTGGCCAACGTGTCCCAGACAAAATTCTCCACGCGGATGCTGGTCAACACCCCATGGATGCGAACCGTGCGCGAGCGCGACTCGTAGAGGATCGGATCGGCTTGGACGAAAAATTCACACATTTCGAATCCCTCTCGGTTACCGTTAGCGCTGGCGCCCCATCAGGTGACGTTCTACCCTGATGTTTTGGCAATGTCTTAGATCGTGCGGGTCTTCATCTGCCCTGCAATGTAATCCGCCTGGCGCATTGCCAGTGTCACGATCGTCAAGGTCGGGTTCTCTGCGCCGCCCGTGGTGAACTGGCTGCCATCACTGATGAAGAGGTTCTTGATATCATGCGTTTGCCCCCATTTGTTCACCACGCCGTCCTGGGCGCGGGCGCTCATGCGGCAGGTGCCCAGATTGTGTGTTGACGGGTAGGGCGGTGTGCGGAAGGTGCGCACTGCGCCGGCGGCTTCATAGACGCGCTCGCCCTGCGTGAAGGCGTGGTTGCGCATGGCATTGTCATTGTCGTGGTCGTCAAAATGCACGTTGGGCGCAGCGTTGCCCCATTTGTCTTTCACCGCACTGTTGAGGGTGACGCGGTTGTTCTCGCGTGGCATGTCTTCACCGACGATCCACATGCCGGCCAGGTTGGTGTAGTTGTCCATCCACCAGGCGAAATCTTCGCCCCAGCCGCCTGGATTCAGGAAGGCGGCGAGGAAGGGCACGCCCAGCGCCAATGTTTCGAGCTCATAACCACCGGCAAAACCGCGTTTGGTGTTGTGCACCGCTTCGTCACGGATGATGCCGGCCATCGTCGTGCCCTTGTACATGTGCACCGGTTCCTTGAACGCGGCGTACACCGAGCCGGTCATGTGGCGCATGTAATTGCGACCCACCTGGCCTGAGGAATTGGCCAGGCCGTCCTTGAATTTGTTGGACGCCGACAGCAACAAAAGCCGGGGCGTTTCAATCGAATTGCCCGCCACGCAGACAATGCGCGCCTTCTGCCGCTGCTCTTTGCCGTCTTTGTCGAAATAGACCACGCCTGTCACCTTGCCGGCATCATTGTGTTCAATGCGCGAGACGTGTGATTCCGGTCGCAACTCAAAACGTCCGGTGGCCTCTGCCTTGGGAATTTCGGTGTAAAGCGTGGACCATTTCGCGCCGCTCTTGCAACCCTGGAAGCAAAAACCCAGCTGCATGCAGCGCCCGCGACCATCCCGCGGCTGGCTGTTGATGGCCATGTTGCCGGTATGAACCTCCTTGTACCCAAGTTTGGAGGCGCCCGCCGCCATCACTTTGAAGTTGTTGTTGCCCGGCAGGCCAGGAATGCCGTGGGTGCGGGTGACACCCATCTTGCTTTCGGCCTTGCTGTACCAGGGCTCCAGGTCTTTGAGCGTGACCGGCCAGTCCAGCAGGCTGGCGCCGGCAATGGCGCCGTAATGGGTTTTGGCGCGAAACTCGTGTGCCTGCAAGCGCAACGAGGCGCCGGCCCAGTGGGTGGTGGTGCCGCCGACGGTTTTGCAAATCCAGGCCGGCAAACCGGCGAAGTCTTTGGCCACCTGCCAGGTGCCGGAGGTGGTGCGCGGGTCAAGCCAGGCCAGTTGACCGAATGACTTCCACTCGTCGTTGATGAAGCTGGCTTGCGATTGCACCGCGCCGGCTTCGAGCACCACCACCTTGATGCCTTTTTGGCACAACTCATTGGCAAGCGTGCCGCCGCCTGCGCCAGAACCTATCACGACCACTACCGAGTCGTCCGTCAAATCAAATTTGGCCATGTATTTCTCCTGTGGGCCAGCGCCCGCCTGCACGCGCGCTGAAAGAATGAAAAAGGAACCCGATGAAATTGGCGGCGACTAGCCCATCCAGACTTTCGGACTGGCGACTTTGCTCGGTTCTGGCAGCCATTTGAGGTCCTGAAACCCGCGTGTGATGTAACCGCCTTTTTCCCAAGCCGAGCCGGGGTAACCAAACGCCGTGTAGGCCATATCGTTGTCGTACAGCGCGGTAACGCATTTGCCGCGCACGGTGCCAAAAAACGGCAGCTTTTCCAGGGCTTTGACAGCCTTGAGTTTGCTGGCGTCGTCGGCTTTGGCGAAGTCGCCGCCGGTGGCGCTGTTCAGGCTGGCGATGCCTTCGCGCAACTGCTTGGCCAGCGCGGCATCAGTACCCGCTGCAGCGTCGAGGTCTTTGGCCAGCAGGGCATACACAGCATCGGGCAGCTTCTTGTGGGGGTACAACACCCGCCCCATGGCCATAAGGGCTTCACCTTCAGGCTGGCTGAGGGTTTTGAGTTCGACGGCCCAAACCGGCGACGGCGCCAGCAGGGCCACGGCGCTGCCGGCGGTGAGCTTGCCCATCAAGATGCCCGTGCCCTTAAGCAGGTGACGGCGCGTCAGAGGCAATGTGAGCTTGGGCACATCCCCCGAATGCTCCTGGCAACTGCTGTCGGAGGCGACAGTGATCGGAATCATCTTCATGGTGTATCTCCTTGGGTAGGTGAGTGCCGGGAAGCGCTTCGCGCCGAAAAAAATTCTAGATGCAGCACCGCGCCGATGGGTGATACCCCTCTACCTACAGGGAAAGCCCTAGGGCAGCCACCAATGAGCAGATGGTTACAGTTGCGCGGGCGCTTGCATCGTTGTTGCACAAGCCAGGTTACGCCTTGCGCCGAATTGTCCAGAATCGCGCTTAAGTTTCCCGCTGCGCGATCAGCTAACGCAGTCCATCTACGACCGTCGGGTACCTGAGCCGCAGCGCCAGTTCTTTCTTTAACCGCTTGTTGTCCATGCGGCGTGACTCATTCATGAAACTCATCATCATGGGCGGCAACTGAGCCTGTGCAACCGCGCGTGGCACACGCGGCGGGCGCGGCAGATTCAGCACATCCGCCGCCAGATCAAAGTAGTCGCCCATCATCAGCTGGGTGTCGTCGTTGACGTTGTAAATGCGTTGCGGCCGCCCACGCCACAAGGCGGCAACGCAGGCGCGCGCCAGGTCGTCGGCATGGATGTGGCTGGTGAACACATCATCTTCAGGGCGCAGCACCGGTGTGCCTTTTTGCAGGCGCAGGGTCGGTGTGCCGTTGGCACGGTCCAGTGCGTAGATGCCGGGGATGCGCAGGATGTTCATGCGCATGCCGGTCGCGCGACCGAGGTGGCGAATACGCCGTTCTGCATCAATGCGTCGCGTGGCCCGGCCAGACTGCGCTTTGACCGCCCGTGTTTCTGCCACCACCTCTCCTTGGCAGTCACCGTAGACCCCGCTGGTGGAACCGTAAACAAACCGTTGCGGAATCGAACGTCGTCGCAGGGCGACTATTAGATCGCGCATGCGCGGGTCGCCGCCGCCCTCACCCGGCGGCGGCGCCAAATGCAAGACACGCATCGCCATACCCGCCAACCTTTGCAGGCCCGCTGCATCGTCCAGGTTTCCCACCAGTGGAGTGATCCCCTTTTGGCGCAACTCGGCCACACGTTGTGGCGACGAGGTCAGCGCCATCACACGCACGCCGCGTCCGAGCGAACGCGCCACGCGCAGGCCGATATCGCCACAACCAACAATCAGCACGCGCTCACGCCTAAAACGCGCTGGCAGC
>JANNYX010000498.1:0-3461 GCA_031410295.1 Rhodoferax sp. | reverse complement strand
GGATGGGCTGCAAGGCGGATTTTGCAGCAGACCGCCCAAGTCAACAGGGGTGGTTGTTGTATAAGGTGGAGAAGTGTTCATGAACCCTCCTGGCTTCTTCCTCGGGAATGGTTTGTTCGGCCGTCCAGCAGCTTTCGACACCAGCGGCAGCAACGGGGAGGTTTACGCCGACTGGACAGTGGCCACCCCCACAGTAAACAACGGCGTGCCCAAGCCCGGTTCCCTGGCCCTGCTGGGCTTTGGCTTGGCGGCGCTGGGGTGGTCGCGGCGCAGGCCGACGCGGCCCGTTGTCGCGATGCATTCAGGCGCTGTTGACGCCTAGTTTGCGCAGCCGCGGAGGGTTTTCGCCACCCATGCCCATCTGCCGGGTCAGGACGGATGCCGCAGGTCAAGAAGGAGGCGCGCGATCAATCATTGCAAGGCGAACAACCGGTTCACGCGCCGGGTGACACGGAGGCATCCGCCCTGGCCCGGCTGATGGGCTGCCCCGTACAAACAACTATTGTTTTCATAGCTGCATACGAAATACCGACGAAGGATTTAGCCTTAAAAGTCACCTAAATACCGATGCACGCAGCCTAAACCGCCCAATTCTCAAACTGCAAGGCCGGCACGCGCTCAAACTCCCGCAGATTGTTGCTGACCAAGGTCAGGCCTTCGCTTCGCGCGTGGGCGGCAATGTGCAGGTCATTCACACCGATCATTTGGCCCTGTTTTTCAAGCGTGGCGCGGATTAAACCGTAATGCTGGGCGGCTTTGGCGCCGTAGGGCAACACCTCCAGTCGGCTGCATAAGTCTTCCACTACAGCCAGATTGGCAGTTAACTCACTTACCCGGCTTTGAAAACTGGACAAAAATCTGCCAAAACCTAAATCATGTCGGCGGCAGAATTTTTGCAGTGACCGTGCGTAAAACACTGCTGTCGGGTCAGCCCTTCTTCCTAAGGCTGTCTCATGGTAGTATGGGAAGGTAGTTACTTTTGACTACCCAGCGCCAGGAGAAGATTGCCATGACATCTGCTGCAACCAGCGCCACTACCACGATCACTTCCCGGCCAACCAGCCTCAAACTGCCGGTCGACCTTAAACGACAGATTGACAAGGCAGCCGGCAGCGCTGGTATGACCCCACACGCGTTCATGATCCAGGCCCTCGCTGAAACCACACAACGCGCCTTGCTGCGCGGCCAGTTTCAACTGGACGCGCTGGTCGCGCTGGGCGCCATGCAGTCAGACGGCACGGGATATGCGCTGAGCGAAGTGCGCAGCTATTTCACACAGCTGCAAAAACACCGCAAGTCTGGCTCAACCAGACCTGAACGGCCAGAGTTGAGCAAGGCTTGAACCCGATTTAGCCAGTTTTGACAATTCGATGACCCGCGTACTGCTCAGCCCAGCCGCGTTCGACGACCTGGAACGTCTGGAAGAATTCCTCTGGCAAAGCGATGACCCGTTACAGCAAGGCCTGCTTGACTTTATTTTCGACGCGCTGACGGTGCTGACGCATCAGCCTGGCATTGGCCGACCTGCCGGAAACGGCCTGCGTGAACTGATCATTTCCCGCAGCCACAGCGGTTATCTGGCCAAATACCACTTTGATGCAAATGCCGATTTGGTTCGCGTGTTGCGCATTCGGCACCAACGGGAATCGGGGTACACACCCGAGGAAATCTAGCGCAATTCAGCGGAACGACGCATTCAACTTCTCCAGCGCCCCCGCGCTGGGGCAAAGGGTGGAGGCGCCCAGCGAATTCAACGGCGCGGCGCTGGTGTTCATGGATGCATGCAAGTCGCCCGCGTCCGGGTCGACGTACAACAAACCCGTCAGCACCTCGCCTTTGGCCTGGTGCAAGGCCACCTGGTGCATCGCTGCCAGGCGGTCGGTCGGGTCGTAGTCTGCCTTGAGTTTGCGCAGGCGCAGAAATTTGCCGTCGTGCTGCTCCACGTCAACCACCGAACCGGGAGCGTACTGCGTGGTGATTTCATCGCGGCTGGTGATGAAGTCAATGCGGCTCACCGCCTCGTTGTGTTCGCGTACATAGTCGTAACTCTTGGTGCTGCCGGCGTGGTTGTTGAAGGCGACACAGGGACTGATCACGTCCAGGAAAGCCGCGCCGCCGTGGCCCATGGCCGCTTTGATCAGGGGCACGAGCTGGGCTTTGTCACCCGAAAAACTCCGGCCAACGAAGGTGGCGCCAAGCTGCAGCGCAATGCCGATAAGGTCCACCGGGCTGTCGCAGTTGACCACCCCTTTCTTGCTCTTGGAGCCTTGGTCGGCCGTGGCAGAAAACTGGCCCTTTGTCAGCCCATAAACGCCATTGTTCTCGACGATGTAGACCATGCGCACGCCGCGGCGCATGGCGTGGGCGAATTGGCCCAGGCCAATCGAGGCCGAATCGCCGTCGCCTGATATGCCCAGGTACAACAAATCGCGGTTCGCCAGATTCGCGCCTGTAAGCACCGAGGGCATGCGCCCGTGTACGGTGTTGAAGCCGTGGGAAGCGCCCAGAAAGTAGTCGGGCGTTTTGGAACTGCAACCGATGCCGGAGAGTTTGGCAACCCGGTGTGGTTCGACGTTGAGCTCGTAACACGCCTGCACGATGGCGGCTGAAATGGAATCGTGTCCGCAGCCGGCGCACAGGGTCGAGACCTTGCCTTCATAGTCGCGCCGGGTGTAACCGACCTCGTTGGCCACCAAAGTGGGGTGGTGCATGCGGGGCTTGGCAAGGTAAGTCATGCGAAATCCTTCAGGATGGCGGCTTTGGCGTGGGGTTCAGGTGGCTCCACAGCCGCGGCGTGCACATGTTGCGTGATGGCGCTGGTAATGAAACGCGCGGTGATGGGCGTGCCGTCGTAGTGCAATACCCGCACCATGCGCGCCGGGTCGATGTCGAGTTCGTTCACCAGCAGGGCATGCATTTGGGCGTCGCGGTTTTGTTCCACCACGTAAATTTGCTCGTGCGCGTCGATGAAGCGCGCCACCGCCTCGGGGAACGGGAAGGCGCGCAGCCGCAGGGCATCCAGGTGAATGCCGACATGTTTGAGCAAATCCAGAGCCTCGTTCATGGCCGGGCTGGTGGAGCCGAAATAAATCACGCCCAAGCGGGTTTTCTGCTTGGCTTTGCGGATCACCGGCGGCGGCACCAGCGTGGCTGCGGTGGCAAACTTTGTCAGTAAACGCTCGACGTTGTAGATGTAATCCGGCCCGCGTTCAGAGTAACGCGCGTAGGCGTCGCGCGTCGTGCCGCGCGTGAAATAACTGCCCTTGGTGGCATGGGTTCCCGGCAAGGTGCGCCAGGGGATGCCGTCGCCGTCAACGTCTTTGTAGCGGCCAAAATCTTTGCCCGCTTCAAGCATTTCGGCAGTCATGACCTTGCCGCGATTCAATTCCTTGCCGTCTTCCCAGACGAAGGGTTTGCACAGGCGCTGGTTCATGCCGATGTCAAGGTCAGTCATCACGAAA
>JANNYX010000497.1:0-3136 GCA_031410295.1 Rhodoferax sp. | reverse complement strand
CGCGGCTACAGGCCAGCGCGGCGGCCAGACCGCCAATGCCTGCGCCTGCGATCAGGACGCGCATGGGATCAGCTGACGCTAAATCACCCGCACCCGGATCACATGCGCCACCGCTTCAATGGCGGCGATGACGTCAGCACCCGGCGTGCCTTCGACGTCAATGATGTTGAAGGCCAGCTCGCCGCGGCTCTTGTTGACCATGTCGAGCACGTTGACGTTGCGCTCGGCCAGCACCCCCAACACGTGCCCCAACACGCCCGAGACGTTGTCATTGGAGAAGGTGATGCGCCCGGCGCCCGGCGTGCGGCCCATGCTCACGGAGGGGAAATTCACAGAATTGGCGATGTTGCCGTTTTCAAGGTAATCCATCAACTGGTTGGCCGCCATCACGGCGCAGTTTTCTTCCGACTCTTCGGTGCTGGCGCCGATGTGCGGCATGGCGATGACGTTCGGGTTGCCCAGCATCGCGGGCTCGGGGAAATCGCAGACGTATTTGCCGAGTCTTCCTTCATTCAAGCTCTTGAGAACCGCGTCAGAATCCACAATCGTTTCACGGGCAAAGTTGAGCAGCACGGCGCCCGGTTTCATGGCCGCCAGCGCGGCGTCATTGATCATGTGTTTTGTGGCGTCCATGGCAGGCACGTGCAAACTCACGTAGTCTGCGCGCGCCATCAGCGCCTGCAAATTCTCGGCGCGTTGCACCTCGTTGGAGAGGCGCCAGGCGGCATCAATCGACAACGCCGGATCGAACCCCACCACCCTCATGCCCATGCCCAGCGCCATTTCAGCCACCATCGAGCCGATGGCGCCCAAGCCGACGATGCCCAGGGTCTTGCCCTTGATCTCGCCACCGGCAAAGCGGGACTTTTCCTTTTCCAGCAAAGCGGCCATGGCCGCCGCATCACCCATGTCCGTCAGCGAATTCACATACGCCATGCCAGGCAAAATGCCGCGAGTGGCGAGCAACATGCCGGCCATTACCAGCTCTTTGACCGCGTTAGCGTTGGCGCCGGGCGTGTTGAACGCTACGATGCCCTGCTTGCCGTAGTCGGCCACCGGAACGTTGTTGACACCCGCGCCGGCGCGCGCGACGGCAAGCAGCGACTTTGGCACCTCCACACCTTGCAGCTTCTGGCTGCGCAGCAAGAAGGCGTCGGGGCTGCCAATGTCGCTGGCCACTTCATACGACTGGCGCGGGAAACGCTCCAGGCCTTTGACCGAGATTTGATTGTAGGTTCTGATTTTGTACATACTATATATTTGATAGCAAACTATCTATATTCTGTGACGGCCTATTGGCGATATTACTTCGATGATTCAGGTTTCACTGCCTCGGAGTAGGCCCATTGCAACCACGGCATCAGCGCTTTCAAATCGGCTTGTTCCACCGTCGCGCCGCACCAGATGCGCAAGCCCGCCGGGGCGTCCTTGTAGGAGCCAATGTCATATGCCACACGTTCGGCTTCGAGCAGCTTGGTCATTTTTTTGACCTGCTCTGGCGTCGCCTTGACGGACAGGCACACGCTGGTGTTGGAGCGCGTCGCCCGGGTTTTGGCGAGAAAAGAAATCCAGTCGTTCGCGGCAACAAAATCCTCGATCACTTTCAGATTGGCCTCGCTGCGCGCAATGGTGCCCCCAACCCCATGAACGCCGCCAATACTTTCAGCCCATTTCAGCGCGTCCAGATAGTCCGCCACACACAACATCGACGGTGTGTTGATGGTCTCGCCCATGAACAGGCCTTCGTTCAGTTTGCCGCCTGATTTCATGCGGAACACCTTGGGCAGCGGCCACGCCGGGCTGTACGCCTCGATGCGTTCGACCGCGCGCGGCGAGAGGATCAACATGCCGTGGCCGCCTTCGCCGCCCAGTACTTTTTGCCACGAGAAGGTGACCACGTCGAGCTTGTCCCACGGCATCTCCATGGCGAAGACGGCGGAGGTGGCGTCACACATCGTGAGGCCCTTGCGCTCGGCCGGAATCCAGTCGCCATTGGGCACTTTCACGCCCGAGGTAGTGCCGTTCCAGACGAAGACCACGTCGTTGTTGAAATCCACGGCGGCAAAGTCGCTGATGTCACCGTAGTCCGCTTTGCGAACATTGGCATTGGGAAGTTTGAGCTGTTTGACGATGTCGGTCACCCAGCCGGCGCTGAAGGATTCCCACTCCAGCACGTCGACGCCACGCGCCCCAAGCATCGACCACATGGCCATTTCGATGGCGCCGGTGTCCGAGCCAGGAACGACGGCAACGCGGTAACCCGCGGGCAAACCGAGGATGCGCGCCGTTTCAGTGCAGCACAGGGCCAGCAGCTTTTTCCCGAGGGCAGAGCGATGCGAGCGGCCCAGCGCGTCCAGCTGCAGCTGGCTCACATCGTAACCGGGGCGTTTGGCACAGGGGCCGGAAGAGAAGTTGGGGCACTTGGGTTTGACGGATGGTTGGGGGGTGGGTTGGGTGTTTTGCATAACCCATGATTTTATGACGCTCGCTGAACTGGAACTCCGGGGTCGGAGATCCGGCGGAACCGTCAGGTGTTGATCTGGAACGAGCGGCACCGCCCAGGCGCTCCCCGAATCGCCACGCGACCTGACAAACATTTGACAATTTCAACTTTTTTGATATAGTTGCTACTAATATCAATATGGTTGTTACAAAATTCTCAAACAACTTAATCAAACTTCTGTTTCGTATGTGGTCCCTCTTGCTTGTCACCCTCCCGGCTCAACCCAATGCCGTGCGTCTGCGCATCTGGCGCGCGCTCAAGGCCCTGGGTTGTGTTGCCCTGCGCGATGGCGCCTACGTGCTGCCGGTTGCCCACGCGCCTGCGCTTGCGCAACTGGCGGGCGAAGTGCGGGACCACGGCGGCATCTCCTTGACCAGCTTGTTGAAATCAAAAACCGTCACCTTCTCGTCGCTCGCCCTGCTGAAGGAAAGCAACTGGTCGGTGATCTCGGCGGCCCGAGCGGCGGCCTGCTCTATCTGCATCAGGCGCGAGTCGCGCGAAAGTTCGTCCTCCTGCGCGAGCATCGTGACGTTGCCGCGGATGACTTGAAGCAGGTTGTTGAAATCGTGGGCGACACCGGCGGCAAGAGCGCCGATCGTCTCCATCTTTTGCACCTGGTAAAGCTGGCTCTGC